>SKNE01000002.1 GCA_007120675.1 Bacteroidales bacterium | reverse complement strand
TGACTACGTGGTGAGAGATCGCCTGCAACAGGAAGCCTTCCTTTACCAGGTGATGCGCTCAGAAAAATGGGCCATCTTTTTCATTCTTTCCTTCATCCTGATCATTGCCAGTTTCAACATCATCGGCTCGCTGACCATGCTGGTCATAGAGAAAAGCAGGGACATTGCCGTACTGCGCAGCATGGGTGCCAGTAAGCAACTGATAAACAAAGTGTTTTTGTGGGAGGGGATACTCATCAGCCTCTCAGGAGCCCTTGGTGGCCTGATGCTGGGCGGTCTTGTATCATGGCTTCAGATGCGCTTTGGCCTGATCACCCTGCAGGCAGAGGGCACCTTCATCATCCAGGCTTACCCGGTGCACGTACAGGGGCTGGACCTGCTTTTGGTGGGGTTTACGGTCTTCTGTATTGGGATGCTGGCCTCGCTGATCCCCCTGCGCAATATCTGGAAGGGCCAGGATTGAGCCTGGGGCAGATGCCGAAGGGGTGCCCCGGCGGTATTTATCGCAGGGTGGCGGCCAGCTGCTGCTCATAAGCCTTGGTCAGCTTCTCCATCACCTTGTCCACCTCTTTGTCTGTCAGGGTTTTTTCCTCATGCTGAAAAACAAAACTGACGGCGTAGGACTTTTTGTCCTTGCCCAGCTTATCGTCCTGGTAAACATCAAACAAACCCACCGACCGAAGCAGTTTCTTTTCCACCTTGCGGGCAATCTCCTCTATGCGGGAGAAAGGCACGGAGCGATCCAGGAGCAACGCCAGGTCGCGCCGCACTTCCGGGTAGCGGGGAACCTCCCTGTAGAGGATCTCCTGCTTGCCGGCCAGTGTAACCAGGGCGTCCCACTCCATCATCCCATAAAACACATCCCCTTTCATGTCGGCTCGTTTAAGCAATGCCTTGGATAGCTGTCCCATGCGGACGACAAATTGCTTTCCTGCATAAAGATCCAGGGCGTAGGCAAAGCGCGGGTCCTCGCCAGCATCTTCTGCGCGGAGGTCCTGCCCGTTCAGTCCCATGCGCTGCAAGACGGCATACACCGCCTGCTTCAGGTCGAAGAAGTCGTGGTCCTGGTCACCGCCCCGCCACGTCTCCGGCTGGCTCCTTCCGGTCAGGAAAAGGGCCAGCACCATCCGCTCGCGATAACCGGGCAGTGGACCGGGGGGGGCATCCCCTGTGGCCAGCTGGTAGACATTGCCAAACTCATAGAGTTTCATGTCAGACACCTTACGGTTGACATTATAGGCCAGGGTTTCCAGTCCCCCGAAAAGCAGGCACTGGCGCATCACATTCAAGTCCTGGCTCAAGGGGTTTTGTATGTTGACCGAACGTTTGGGGTCAAAGCCCATATCCTGGTAATAGGCTGCCCGGGTGAGGGAGTTGTTCATGATCTCATGAAAGCCCCTGGAGGAGAGCATGTCCGACACCACATTCTGCAGGTGCTCCTTGTCAGGCTTTGGAGAGACCCCCATGGAGGTGTGCATCTTCGGTGGCACGTCCACCTGGTTGTAGCCATAAATGCGCAGGATCTCCTCAATCACGTCAGCGTCCCTTGTCACATCCACACGATAGGCGGGGACACGAAGGTGGAGTCCCTTTTTTGATTCAGACAAGATCTCAAAGTCAAGGTCCGCCAGGATCCCCTTAACCTCTTTCGGGGTGACTGGCTGACCAATCAGTCCGTTCACCCGCTCATAAGCCAGTTCCAGCTCCACGGATTTTACAGGCCGGGGATACACATCGTGCACATCCGATGAGATATAACCACCTGCCAGCTCCTTGATCAGCAGTGCAGCCCTTTTCAGGGCAAATACCGTCATCTCGGGATCGGAGCCCCGCTCAAAGCGGAAGGAGGCATCTGTTTTCAGGTTGTGCAGTTTGGCCGACCGGCGTATGCTCACCGGGCTGAAGCAAGCACTTTCCAGGAAAATGGCAGAAGTCCTGGCTGTCACACCCGAGTGGACACCACCCAGGATGCCACCCATGCACATGGGTTCATCCGCATTGCAAATCATCAGGTCCTCGCCGCTGAGCTCAAGTGTCTCCTCATCCAGAGTGACAAATTCGGTGCCCCGGGGTGATTTCTTCACGATCACCTGGTTTCCCGTAACCGCTTCCAGGTCGAAAGCGTGCAGGGGTTGCCCCAGCTCGTGGAGAACGAAGTTGGTGGCATCCACCACGTTATTGATGGGTTTGAGTCCGATGGCCTTTAACCTGTCCTGCAGCCAGGCAGGCGAGTCTTTAACACGGATGCCGCTGATGGTTAAACTGCTGTATCGCGGACAGGCCTCGGGGTCTTCGATGGTGACAGGCACCTCTTTATCCACCCGGTCTGGGGCAAAACCAGCCACATCAGGCCACTGAAGCAAGTACCCCTTCTCCTTATTCACATGGTTTAGCACAGCGGCCAGGTCACGGGCCACCCCTGTGTGGGAGGCGGCATCGATGCGGTTGGGTGTCAGTCCCACCTCAAACACCCAGTCGTCGGTCAGCTCGAAATAGGCGGCAGCGGGAATGCCCACCGGGGTAACGGCGGGCAGTACCATGATCCCCTCGTGTGAATCACCCATGCCCAGTTCATCTTCGGCACAGATCATCCCTTCGGACAGCTCACCGCGAATTTTGGCCTTTTTGATGGTAAGCGCTTTACCTCCCGGGTATAAGGTGCTGCCCACCATGGCCACCAGCACCTTCTGTCCCTCCGCCACGTTGGGCGCTCCGCAAACGATGGGGAGCGGTTCTTCCGAGCCCACATCCACCATGGTGAGGGTCAGCTTATCGGCGTTGGGGTGGGCCTTACAGGAGAGGACCTGTCCGGTGACCACCCCGGCCAGTCCGCCCGGAACAGACTCATAGCGGTGCAGGGACTCAACCTCCAGGCCACAATCAGTCAGGATGTTCGACACCTCTTCGGGGCCTTCGGTAAAATCAAGGTAGCTTTTCAGCCAATGGTAAGATATCAGCATAATGATACAGGGGTTTTACCTGCCGTCAAAAAGCAAAATCAGGTGCAAAAATAAGGATTTTCAGTCAGCAGGTAATCAAGGAAGCGAAAGGGTGGCTTTTCAGCGTGGGGAGCAGTACAAAGGTTGCGATGGACACCAT
>SKNE01000186.1 GCA_007120675.1 Bacteroidales bacterium | reverse complement strand
TGGATCCATCAAAGATGGTTTGACGGCCTGACACTGTTGGGCCGGACCCGTTGAATGAAGTATTCCGCACAAAAAAACCCCGTTAACTCCGGGGTTTTTTGTGTGTGCGAAAAGCGTGTTGGACCGTTAGTAGTGCCAGAGGTCCAGTTCACGGTTACGGATCTCATCCTTGATCCTTCGATCCTCCAGGAGACGATCCAGTTCCTCTTCGATGTATTCAGCGATCACCCGCCCGTCAGCCCTTTGTTCACGGTATATGGTCCCGCTGAAAAAGCGGCGCAGGAAGAGATCGTCGAAAGAGAGCTGCTGGATGTCACTGAAGCGGGTGTATACGGGCGCATTCACCAGCACCTCACGCGCTTGCTCGTAAGGTATCCAAAAGAGGGTTTCAAACCCAATGGCTTCGCCGGTGGCGGGATCCCTTACCTCCCTTTGGGGCGCGATGCCCACAATACGCACGTCCAGCTTGCTGTGGCGCTTATCGATGAACCAGTCTTCCTTGATCCTGTACCGCATCACCTGGGTGGTGGCGAAAGGCACCACGACGGTGGTGTCAGGCAGCCCCTGATCTTCCCGCGACAGGGTTACCTCTCCGGCCAGGGCAGCAAACAAGGCCTGGGGATCCAGGATGTCACCCCTGAAGCTGTCGTCATCACTGTGATAGGCATTGATGCTGCCATCCAGTATGGCATCCCGGAGAACCTGCATAAGGCTGCGGTAATTGCCGTGGGGCTCTTCCGGAAAATAGAGTGCCTGGTTCATCGTCTGGCGCAGATCGATGTTCTGCCAAACCCTTTTGCCCCAAAGAATGTCGGCTTGCCTGATGTGGGGCAGCTCAACGGGTCTTCGTTCAATGATGACTTCATCGTCAGCCAATACTCCGTCAGCCGGGCGATCATTCAGCACACCCTCCTGAGCGGAGGTGTTTGCCGTAAACAGGAAGGCGGAAAGAAGGATAAAAATAAAATGCTTATACATGCTTGTGTCTGCCTTAAATGGTTTGACAAAAATTAATCGATGACAAAGGTCAAACTGCCCAGTTCACGAATGGTCCCGTCAGCAGCCTGGCGTGTGCGTATGTCTGAGATGATGAATTGCTGGTTCCTCCTGGCGTTGTTGATTTCCTGAATCATCTCCGGGGTGAAATCACTGCCATTGCTTTGTGTATAACGTCTCACGTCGTCACCGGCCCGTACGCTGAGCATTTCGAAGGAGCCCACCTCAAAGGCCATGTCGAAATCAAAACGCTCTACCCTGGCCACCACCCTGGTGGCTGCCGCCAGTGCCTGGCGCGCTATGCGTCCACCCCGCTGACCCGCCACATAAGCTACGGGGTCAGGTACTTCGCGAACGCGGAACTCCATATCCCGGAGCTCCGTCACCTGGTTGCCTATCATGGCAGCGACAGTGACAGTGACGTTTCGTAAATTGCGGTCTTCCACGTTAACGATGAATGTGCCGTCTGCCAGCTCCCGCAGCCTTGCCCCGGAGGAAATCCTCGGGCGCAGCCTGCCGGACGGCACCCCGGGCGCCGAGATGGAGACCGGATTGTCCACACCAATATAGAACACATTCATGGCATCGGCCGATACGGTGGCCATGGGCCTTTCCACGGTATAGGTAAATTCGTAATCCTGGCGGCTTCTGACACCGGCCGGCGAAATGGTCGTAATGGATCCGCGTGCCGTGTGGGTGCCGGGTGAGCTGGCCGGGATGGAGATGCGCCCCACACCGTCCTGCACCCTAACAGGCCTGCCCTGCAGCGTGATCTCGGGATCCTGCCGCGTATCCACGGCGGCCAGGAAGACCTCTGCTTCGAAAGAGCCCCCAACATATACCAGCTCACTGCGTGGAACGATCCTTGCCTCCACCTGGTCGAAGCGGAAGTCGCCAGCGTAGATCAGGTCGTAAAGCATGCTGATGGCGTCAAACTCGGCATTGCGCACTTCGGTGATCAGCCTGTTCAGGTTGGTGGCAACCGCCACGGAAATCACCCTGTCGAAGGTATGCTCCTGCCAGTTCACGGTGCGGTCTGCCCGCTGGAAAGGTCCCTCCACGTCGAGGGCCAGCTTGATACTCTGGTCATGCTGCGACAGGATGCTGTCGATCTCGTTCCTGAAGTTGCTGATCATCTCCCTGAGGATATAGGAACGGGTACCCGGTCCTCCCTCTCGGTCAGACGGGTCCAGGTTGTTTTCAATCAGCCAGAAACGGGAAGAGTGACTGTAGCTGTCCTGCCTGGTCATGTCTTCCAACCTCAATGTGTCGGCCTCCTCAAAACTGATGCGGTTGTTTTCCGCGATCATTAGTGTGCGGTTGAAGCGGATATAATTAACCAGTGAATCGGCCAGCATGCGAAGGTGCATGGCTTCGTTGTAGAAGGGTTGAACAAAGCTTTCGTCATGCAGGGACTTCTGCTGGTCAAAGTCGAAATAGACAGCCTCCACCTTGCTTTCAAAGTTCCTGTTGGTCTCCTCGATGCTCTGGTTGATCAGGGGGAAGGAGTCCAGTACCACCACCGATACGTTCAGGGCCATTAACGCCAGGAAGATCAGATACATAAGTCCGATCAGCTTCTGCCTGGGGGTTTGTTTTGCACCTGCCATATTATATTGTCATTTAAGTTCAAAGGGAAAACAGCTTGTTTGCCGGCATCCTATCAGCGGCCCCTGCCAACATTCATGGCAGACAGCATGTTGCCGTAAACACTGTTAAGTTCCTGGATGTTCTGCGTAAGCTGAGTCATCTCCTGCTGGAAAGTACGCGTTCTTTCCGCCGAGCTGTTCAGCTGATCCACCACATTATCCATGGCTTCCTTATGTTTTTGTGCTGACTCTGACTGGCTGCCTGCTGCCTGCATCTGCAACTCGTAAGCGGTATTAAGGGCCGACAGGTTTTTTGTCATTCCCTCTGAGGCATACGCGCCATCCTGGGCTTTGCGCGCTGAATCGCGGTAAGCCTCATTCATTTCATTGAGCGAGCCCACCACACTCTTCAGGTTGCTGTTGTACTCTTCCGAGAGGCTCAGGTCATGCTTCAGGTACTCTGCCTTGTTCTTGTACGACTGGCTGAGCTCCAGCACCGACTTGGAGGCGGTTTC
>SKNE01000058.1 GCA_007120675.1 Bacteroidales bacterium | reverse complement strand
TAACGAGGTGTTCATGTACCTGGAAGACCCCGAAGGGTTGGGTATTGAACTGGTCTTTAACGATCAGGACGGGCGCAAACCGTGGACCGAAGGACCGGTACCTGCTGAATACGCCATTCGTGGTTTTTACAGTGCAGAAATATGGGCTGCGGGATATGAACGGACAGGTGCTTTGCTGACCGAACGTATGGACCACAAGCTGATAGCAGAGAGTGGCAACCGCTTCCGGTTTGCTGCCGACGACAAGCCCGGCCACTATATCGACATCCTGATTCCCTCATCCGACATGCCGGGCCTGCCGGGCCACGGGACCATTCATCACATTGCCTTTTCCACGCCTGATAATGCATCCCAGCGTGCCATGCAGACAAGGATTCGTGCACACGGTCTGCAACCTACACCGATCATCGACAGGCAGTACTTTCTATCTATGTATTTTCGCGAACCGGGTGGGGTCTTGTTTGAGATAGCCACCGACGGACCAGGTTTTGAGGTGGATGAATCCCTGGAGAATCTTGGACAATCTTTGCAGCTGCCTCCCCAGTACGCCAGGCAGCGAAAATATCTTGAAGCTACACTGCCAGCCCTTTCTGTGGACATCAATTCCTATGTATGATGCATGAGAAAAATCTTTTGCATGCCGGTACGCCTCTTTTACAGGCAAAAAAGGCCCTGATCTTACTTCATGGAAGGGGCGCCACGGCAGAGAGCATGCTGCCCCTGACAGAACATCTCAACCTGGACTCTTTTGCTGTACTGATTCCCCGGGCCAGCGAAAACACCTGGTATCCCTACTCTTTTCTTTCGCCCAGGGAGCAAAACGAACCCTGGCTGAGCAGCGCCCTGGCCCTGGTAAAAGAATTGGTGGATGATATCACCTCGGCCGGCATCCCCAAAGAAAGACTATTCATTGCCGGCTTTTCACAGGGAGCCTGCCTGGCGCTGGAGTATGCCGCTGGCCATGCCACGGCCTATGGCGGGGTGATTGCCTTTACGGGGGGACTCATCGGCCAGCAAATCCGCACGGAGCAATACAAAGGAGACTTCCGGCAAACCAGTGTCTTCATCGGTACCAGTGATCTCGATCCCCACGTACCCCTTGAGCGGGCGAGGGCATCGGAAGCGGTACTCCGCAACATGCACGCCAGGACCCATCTGCATGTGTATAAGAACATGGGACATACCATCAGCAGGCAGGAGCTGGAGACGGTCAATGAGCTGTTTTTCAGCTCCTGACTAACCTGACCCCATTGATTGCTGTCACCTGCCCTGTATTTCCCCCTCCGTAAAAACACCTGATCAATATCCTTTTGTACATTTCTCCTGTAAAAACCCACCATCATTTTGTGTGAAAAAATACAAAATGCTGGTGTACAGGAGGAACCGCTTTGCTTTCCCATGAATTTTTTTCATGCGTCTGTGTGTAATTTCGCCTGAAAAAAATTCATGTACATTTGCACATTCGCTACGATTTTATTTGCAATGGAAAAAAACATGAAGCCCACATTGATGATTTTGGCCGCCGGGATGGGCAGCCGCTACGGCGGAATGAAACAACTGGACACCTTTGGTCCAAACGGGGAATGCATCATGGATTACTCTGTTTATGATGCCATCCGTGCCGGATTTGGCAAAGTGCTGTTTGTTATCCGCCGGAGTTTTGAAGATGAATTTCGTCGTACGATAGTTAAAAAACTGGAAAACAACGTGGATATTGCGTTGGCATACCAGGAGATGGATCATCTGCCGGAAGGCTATTCCTGTCCGGCAGGCCGCGAAAAACCCTGGGGTACCGGACACGCCATATGGGTTGCCGCACACCAGGTCCGGGAACCCTTTGTGGTGATTAACGCCGATGACTTTTACGGGCGGGAGGCTTTCCGTGTGATGGCTGAATACCTCTCAGTGACGGATCCGGAAACAAAAGGGCAGTACGCCATGTGCGGCTATCGCCTGGCCAATACCCTGTCTGATCACGGTCATGTGTCGCGCGGGGTATGCAAGGTCAGCCAGGATGGCATGCTGGAAGGAGTCAGGGAGATCACCGCCATTGAGAAAAATGCACAGGGGCAGATATCCGGAAACGACGAAGGTGTTCCATTAAAGCCCGATGACATGGTATCCATGAACTTCTGGGGCTTTACGCCCGATATCTTTGCTTACCTGGAAGAAAAGATGAGGAGATTCCTGTCGAGCAATTTGCAGGACCACAAGGCGGAGTTTTTTATCCCCTTTGTGGTGGACGAGCTGATCCATGAAGGCCGTGCCCGCGTGAAGGTGCTGCCAAGCAACGCACGTTGGTTTGGGGTGACCTACCAGGCAGACAAGGAAAGTGCCCGGAAGCGGATCCGGGAACTGGTGGATACGGGTGTTTACCCGGAAAGACTCTTCTAATGGATGGAGGATCAACAATGAATAAAAACAGCCCAGTGCTCGGATACTTCCCCAACGTTCTGCTGATCAGCGGTAGTGGCAGCAACGTAGGCAAAACAACCCTCAGCTGCCTGCTCATCGACCGCTTCAAAGACACAGGCGTCGTGGCGGTGAAAATAACACCCCACTGGCATCGGCAGGATGGGGATGTGGACATTCTCCATCATGAAGAGAATCTGCTGATTCTCAATGAAAAAAGAAGAGACAGCCGGAAAGACAGTTCACGCATGCTGCGCAGCGGTGCAAACAAGGTGTTTTTTGTGCAAAATACCGTGGATGACGGCCTGCTCACAGCCTTTCCCATCATTTTGGGGGCCGCCGGCCGGTCTGTCCCCATGATCGTGGAGTCTGCCGCCCTTGGGAAATACCTTCAACCCGCATGCCACTTCCATATCGTCCGTCCCGGGACGAAAAAACATAAACTGCAAAATACCGGGATCCCTATCGACCACATCATTCGCTTTGACGGTGAGGCATTTGATTTTGACCTGGAAAGGATCAGCTGGGAAGAGGGAGGATGGCGCATTGGTTCCTGTGATCCATGAATCGAAAGAGATCCCAAGATGAACATACTGATCCTGTGCAGCTTTTCGTATTTTTGAACATCCACAGGCAAAGCCGGCCAGTCCCCCGGGCAGCGCTTAACACCTCGCCCTGGGGTGAACCAATAAACTGGCCAGGTTGTCCGTTATGTTATGGTTACCAATGCATTAGACATGTCCGAAAAACAGCTTGTGCCCCTTGGAATAGATGCCGGAACGCTGTCCGTGAAGATGGTGTATTCCAAAAATGGAGAGGTGCTCCGGTTGCGGCGTCTTCACCAGGGAGAGCCTATCAGGGCCTGCCGGCAAATGCTGGAGGGGCTGGCGCTTTCCTTCAATGGAGCAGCCCCGGCGGTGACGGGTAAATATGCCGCACTGCTCCGCGACAAGGTCTCGGCCATGGAGGTGCCCACCGCCTCCCTGATGCTGGATACCCTGCGAAACGCGGGCTTGCCGGACATACACTACGTGGTGGACATCGGATCATCCGGACTTGCCATGGCCGAGCTGCGTGATGGCAAGCTATGCCGGTACGAAACAAACTCCCTTTGTGCAGCGGGTACGGGCGCCTTTCTGGATCAGCAGATGCACAGGTTGGGACTGACTCATGAACAGGCAGCCGGCATCGAGATCCTGGACAATTCACCCTCCATCGCCTCGCGGTGCAGTGTGTTTGCCAAGAGTGACCTCATACACAGGCAACAGGCAGGATATTCGGTCCCGCAATTGTGGAATGGACTGGTCAGGGGATTGGCCCAGGCTGCCTTCACCACGCTCTTCAGGGGGAGCAGGGTGGAGGGTGATGTGCTGCTGATCGGTGGACTGGCAAAAAATAAATTATTCATTCACTATTTCAATCAGTTGCTGGAAAACAACCGGGTGCGTGTGCCCCCCAGGGCCGATTACCTCCTGGCTGAAGCCCTCCATGCACGCGTCCTGGAGAACCGGATTGGACGAAATGGACATTCGGGCGACAAAAAGCAGGGCATCATGCTCTATGAGAAGGCCTTGCAGTTTGCGGGGCATGGAATGCCCGTGCACCAGCACTATCTTGACCAGTATGATAATGAGGTGGATGTGTATGATGTGGAAAATGGCATGGACCTGGACGTGTTTGCGGGGGTCGATGTGGGGTCCACCAGCACCAAAATGGCGCTGATCGACAAGAGAGGGAAGGTCCGCCTCGGTCTCTATACGCGGACACGTGGCCGGCCGGTGGAGGCCTTCCAGCGTCTGTTAAAGGGCCTCCATACACTCATCGGTCAGCGTTCCATCAGGGTGGAGATCCTGGGCCTGGCCACCACCGGCAGCGGACGCAAACTGGTGGGGGCTTTTGCAGGGGCAGACATGCAGGCAAATGAAATCACCGCCCACCTGAAAGCGGCCGTGGGTTTATACCCGGAGGTTAAGACCATATTTGAGATTGGGGGACAGGATGCCAAATACATCTCGGTGAATGATGGCTGGATGAAAGACGCCAACATGAACTATGTCTGTGCAGCCGGCACAGGCTCCTTCCTGGAAGAGCAGGCCCGAAATCTGGGTGTCCCCCTGGATGGGATCAGCAAGCTATGCCGCGATGCACGGCCCCCCCAGGCCAACCATCGATGCACGGTATTCATGGAGCAGGACGCCAACCAGCTCATTGCCCGGGGAATGGATAAGGGCCAGGTGATGGCATCCATTCTCTATGCAGTCTGTAAGAACTACCTGCACAGGGTGGTGCAGCACCGGCCGGTGGAAGAGCCGATCCTCTTCCTGGGGGCTACGGCGAAAAACAGCGGACTGGTGGAGGCTTTCCGTAACGTCCTTAAAAAAGAGATCCGTACCTCCCCGTACAGTCACCTGATGGGGGCCATTGGGGTGGCCCGCATGCTCCAGGCGGAACGGCCAGCGAAAAGCAGGTTCAGGGGACTCTCGCTGAAAGATATGCCTATTGAGCTGGAAGAGGAGGTATGCACACTATGCCACAACGAATGCCGCATCACACGGCTTAGCTCCGGCCAGGGAGAGGTGATGGCATCCTGGGGTTACCAGTGCGGCAGGGAGGCGGGGGAAGGAATCACCACAAAGCGAAAAAGGCAGGCCCCGGCTTTTGCCTTCATGCAGCAACAGCTGGAAGGCAGAAAGGCAGGCAGGGATGCCAGCAGGACCTTATATTTCCCCAAGGCCCTGCACCATTATACCTATATGCCTTTTTGGCGGACTTTTTTTGATGCGCTGGACATCGGATTGGAGACCACGGATGCTGAGAAGGAAGACCTGCACGCCTGTGCTGGCAAATACGCCCTGACGGATTGCTGCTACCCCGTGAAGCTGGCGGTAGGCAGGGTAGTGCATGCCCTGCAACAAGGACATGCCCCGCTCTTTGCTCCTCATCACATCCAGGATGAACCCAATCCCAGGGCCACCAACTCTTTTTTCTGCCCCCTTTCCCAGGCCTTCCCCTCTGTGCTCAAAAGCACCCTGAAGCTGCAGGGGCTGGATGCCGGCGTTGTGGTGTCGCCGGTAGTGGATTTTTCCAGGGATGAAGACTGGAACCTCCGGCAGCTGAAGCAAAGCCTGGGTTCACTCTGGGGTTTCAGCAAGCGCAAGATAAGGGATGCATGGCGTAAAGCGCAGCTTGCGCAAAAGGGCTACCTTGACACCCTGGTTTCCGGCTCACCGGCCGGGAAGATCCTTGAGGAGGCAGACAACAAACCGGTCTTTGTCCTGATGGGCAGGTCTTATAACATCCTGGACAACATGCTGAACCTGGATCTGCCCGCCACCATCGCACGCTATGGATATGAGGTGGTACCCATGGACATGCTTCCCATCAGTCGCCACCACCTGCCTGAATCCCACCGCGATATCTACTGGGCCTACGGTCAAAAACTGGTGGTGGCTGCACGCCATATCCTCCGGCACAAAGGTCTGTACCCCATCTTCCTCAGCAATTTTAACTGCGGCCCGGACTCCTTCCTGCTTAGCTTGTTCGAGGAGGAGATCGGTGAACGGCCTTCCCTGATCCTTGAGCTGGATGAACACGGTGAGGATGGCGGCTACATCACTCGCCTGGAAGCCTTCTTTGACAGGGTGGAGGGACATTTTCAGCGCCATGGCGGTTCGCAGCAGGCTGAGGTCCGGGCAAGCCAGCCTGAGATCACCGGACGCATCACCGCCTCACACGGTTCACGGAGACTCTACATTCCCCCCATGCACCCCATCACCTCCAGGCTGATGGCAGCGGCCTACCGGCGTTTTGGCGTGGATGCCGTTGCCCTGGAAAAAGAGGATGCAGAAACCTATGCACTGGGCACTGCGCTGACCCGGGGATCGGAGTGCATGCCGGCGGCCAGCACCATAGGGTCGTTCCTCCACCAGGTGCGGAAGGATGAGGAAGAGGGGCGTGGCTGCGGCAATGCAGCCCTGTTCATGCCCTGTACCGATGGTCCCTGCCGCTTCGGCCAGTACGCGCGCCTGCATGACAGGATATTGTCCGGCCAATCCGTTGATGCTGCCATCGTTTCACCCAACTCCGACGACAATTACAGCGACATTTCCGGGGGACTCCGCAAGCACCTGTTCAAGGCCATGATGGTTTCGGATATCCTGGACAAGCTTGGAAACAGGCTACGCCCCTACGAAAAGGAAAGGGGCCAAACAAACCGGGTGATCGAATACTACAGGGACAGGCTGCAAGAGGTCTTCGAATCAGGAGGCAACATCAAGAATATTCTTCGCCAGCTGCGCCAGGAATTGCATGCCATCGACAGACACCAGGAAAAGAAACTGCTTGTGGGGATCGTGGGTGAGATCTACGTGCGCAACTCCCCCTTCTCCAATGCCCGCCTGGTGGAGCAAATTGAAGCATCCGGCGGAGAGGCCTGGATTGCACCCATCATGGAATGGATGCACTATGTGTCGGGTTTTGAACCCAGCCTTAATCCGTGGGATTATCTGAAGGCCAAGGTGAAACATGGCTACATCCACCATATGGAAAGAAGCTATCAGAAGATCTTTGACACCTTGCTGCGCGACAGGAGAGAGCCATCCATTCAACGGGTGAGGGCACACGGACAACAATACCTCCCCGAACAGATCGAAGGAGAATCGATACTGACCATAGGCCGGGCCGTAGCCTTTATGGAGCAGGGGGCCGGACTGGTGGTCAACGTCAGTCCTTTTGGATGCATGCCTGGCAGCATCAGCAGCGCCATCCTCAAACAGGCCTCCCGCGAATACGGGGTAGCTGCCATATCACTGTTCTATGATGGGGAAACGGATTTCAGCCAGTTGCTGGATGCCTGTATCCGGAACGCGGATTAAGCCTGGCGTTTGAAAGGTCCCCGCCAGTCCCGGCCGTTAATGCGGTGTGCCGCTTAAGCCGCTTGCGGGAAAATGTATGCCGGACCCGGACAACAACACAGGTTGTTGCTTGCACGTGGGCAAAAAAAAAGAGTCCTTTAAAAAAAGAACTCTTTCCGGGACCGTTGTCCCCTTGTTTTGGTTTAAGGATGATCTATGACAGTTTCACATCAGTCGCGTTCATGCCTTTTCTGCCTTCCTTCAGCTCAAAGGTTACTTCGTCACCATCGCGAACCTGGTCAATCAGACCGGTAGCGTGTACGAAAAATTCTTCCTCGGTTTCGTGATCCTTGATAAATCCAAATCCTTTCAGTTCATTGAAGAACTTAACTGTTCCAGTTTTCATAAAAAAAATGATTAATGATGATTAAATGAATTGATAAAGGCCGTCGCTTGTTCAAAAACGCTTTTCCAGGAAGGTTGTTTGGGAATCAAATGAGGCGAAGATCAATTCGGGTTAATTAAAAATGCGGTACAAAGATAATAAAAAAGCCTTACACAAGCACTTTTTCGAAAATAAATTTTTACAGCGGGTGAATAATGCAGGATAGAGCCACTTTTTCAGGGGCCGGCGGAGGATATGGCGGCGCCGATGGCGGTGCAATAGGTGGCGTATTCAGGCAGGTGAAACCTGACGTCATGGAGTTTTTCCAGTTCACTGAATGTTTCCCTGGCCTGCTTGATGTCCACCAGCTTTCCGGAAAGCACGATGTCTTGGTCTTTCTCGGTCCGCGCTGCGAAAATACCCATCATGCCGACGACCTGGAAGACCATGTTCAGGATGGCTTTACAGAGGTCGTCACGATTGGCCTGGTCGCTCACCTTGCCAAAATTGGATGCGGTGATGGTTTCCGGCAGATTGCCAATTAGCACCTGGCTGATGTCTCCAACGCTGAGGTCGACCAGGTCGAGACGGCCTTTGCCGGCGGCTTCAATGATGCTGTCGATACTGCTGAGGTTGGCCATGATCTTGGACAGGCCTGCGATGGTGCCTCCGCCTACCCCGGTGCCACCCAGGTGCCTGATGCAGTTGCCGTGGGCTTTGACGTAGGCGGTGCCTGTGCCCATGCTCACAATGATGGCCTTTCGGAGCCCGGTGAGAAACAGTCCCCCATAACCCAGGGCTTTGAACTCGTCCGTCTTGACGATGGGCAAGCCCAGCAAGTGGTCGTCCAGGAAGGAAGACCCCACCCCGGTGACCATTATCTTGTTGAGCGTATTGAAATCCAGCTTGTTAACACTCATGAACTTGCCCATCGCCCCGGAAGCTGAAGCCACCGGGTCGTTGGCCTCCACCACGAGTGGCTGGATGATCTTTCCATGGTGCACCCCGACAATCTTCGTGGTGCTGCCGCCAATGTCTATGCCAATGGTCATCATTGGGTGGTTTCGTTCTGATGCCCGTCAAGTCCCATGCCCAGGAGATCGGCAATGTGCAGTGTCTTGATGGGCAGTTCGTGTTTGTCGATATAGCTTTGCAGGTGCATCAGGCAACTGCTTTCGGTGGAGACAATGTATTCGGCCCCCGTGTTCATGGCGTGCTCCAGCTTTTGCTCAGCCATGGCGGTGGAGATGGCCTCGTGCTTCACAGAAAAAGTTCCGCCAAAGCCACAGCAGGTATCCTGGTGCTTCATCTCCAGCAATTCCAGTCCGCTAACATGCGCCAGCAGCCGGTAAGGTTGGTCTTTCAATCCGTATTCACGAAGGGCGGCGCAAGCATCATGAAAGGTGACCCGCGCCTCAAAATGGGCACCCAGGTTCTCCGTTCCCATCACGTGAACCAGGAAATCGGTGAATTCGAATATTTTCCTGGACAGGTAGTTGTTCTCGTTGTGAAGGGCCGAATTATAAAACATCTGGGGATAATAATTCTTTACCATGCCGATGCATGAAGCCGAGGGACCGACCACGTAGTCAAAGTCCATGAAGTCTTTGATGAACTTTTCTCCCAGGTGCTTGGCCTCATCCCAGAATCCGGCATTGAAAGCTACCTGTCCGCAACAGGTCTGGGCCGGATTGTAGTGAAACTGCATGTGCGCCTTGCTCAGCTCATCGGCTTTCCTTAGCACCTTGATCATCTGAAAACCTGTGTCAGGATACAGCTGGTCGATAAAACATGGAATAAAAAGGCCCGCTTTCTTCATGCGCTTATCTTTGACTTGATCGTTTGTTGGATCTGACTCTTGTACCTCCTCCGCGCTGGCGGATGGCTTCAAACAGGGCCACCCCGGTGGCCACTGCCACGTTAAGCGAGGCGATCGTGCCTTTCATGGGGATGACTGCCAGCTTCCCGGCCACCTTTCTGACGGCGGGACTCACCCCCTTGTCCTCCGAACCCATGATCAGCGCCAGGGGTTTGTCCAGGTCCTCCTCGTAAATGCTTGTGCGTCCGCTGTCATCGCAAACAAGCGTGTGAACGCCACAGGCCTGCAGAAAGGCAATGCTTTCCAGCAGGTTGGGTTCGCGGCATACGGGGATCTTGCTCAAAGCACCCGCCGAGGTCTTGATGGCATCGGCGGTGACCGTGGCGCTGCCTTTCTGCGGGATAACCAGTGCATGAGCCCCTGCACATTCAGCCGACCGGGCTACCGCCCCCAGGTTGCGTACATCTGTCACCCCGTCAAGGACAAGCAGAAGGGGCGTTTCACCTGCTTCAAACAAAGCGGGTATGATGTGTTCCAGCTTCTGGTATTCGATCAGGGGCATGAAGGCGATCACTCCCTGGTGGTTCTTCCGGGTGAGGCGGTTGAGCCGTTCCTGGGGCACCACCTGGTAGGGGATGCCCAGCGAACGAATGCGTCCGAAAAGCTGGTGAAAGGCATTGCCCTGCAAGCCCTTCTGGATAAGGACTTTATCGGGTAACTTTCCCGCATCCAGGCTTTCAGAGAGAGGCCGTATGCCAAAGATAAAACTTTCCAAGTCCAACGTCATTTTAAAACATGATGGCAAACTGTCCGGGCAGTCACCCTTACCGGGGCAGGGGGACAAGCATTTGGTCAGTGGCCGTGTGCCGGTTCATTGGCAAAGGTCGTAAAAAAACTCATTCAAGGGACCAGTTGATCTCTTCCAGGCCTTCTTCGCGCAATAACGCATTGGTGGCCGAAAAGTGTTTGCAGCCGAAGAATCCCCTGGAGGCCGACAGGGGAGAGGGGTGCGGGGCTTTCAGGATATGATGCTTGGTGGTATCGATGATGGCCTCCTTAGCCTGTGCATAGCTCCCCCAGAGCAGGAATACCAGTCCGGAGCGCCCTTCAGAAAGGGCCTTGATGGCTGCGTCGGTAAATTGTTCCCATCCCTTTTTCTGGTGGGAACCCGCCTGCCTGGCCCTTACTGTCAGCGTCGCATTGAGCAGCAGGACCCCTTGCCTGGCCCACCCCTCCAAGTTGCCATGGGTGGGGACCGGCAATCCAAGGTCGGCATGGAGCTCCTTGAACATGTTCACCAGGGAGGGTGGTTTTGGTATGCCTTTGTTCACGGAAAAACACAAGCCGTGGGCCTGGCCCGGTCCATGATAGGGGTCCTGGCCGAGCAACACCACCTTCACGCTGTGAAACGGGGTGTGGTTAAAGGCGGAAAAAATTTTGGAGCCCGGGGGAAATACACGGTGGCGTTTCTTTTCTTCCAAGAGGAAGGCTTTCAGCTGCAAAAAATAGCTGGCTTCAAATTCGGGCCGGAGCACTTTAAGCCAGCTTTCTTCGATCACCGGTCTCACCTGGGCAGACTCTTTCATTTCTCTTTACTGTGGATGGTTAATTATCCGTTGACTGAACTATCTAAATGCCGTAAAAAATCGCCTGTGTCGAAACCACCAAATGACCCGGAGCTCATCATCAAATAGCACACCGCTTTATCATGCCTTAGGTATAGCAGGTGTTCCAGTTCGTCCTTGCCGGTGATCACCTTCAGCCCGTTCTTTTGGAAGGCGGCGGAGACCTCCTGGGGGTCCAGCGGTGGCAGCCGCTTGATTTCCAGGGCATGGGGACTGTAAAATACGATGGCTTCATCCGCCATGTCCATACTGCCCCTGTATTGGGACAAAAAATGGCTGCTCAGACTGCTGTAGGTGTGAAGCTCCATGCAGGCAATCAAATGGTGTCCCGGGTAACGCTCCCTGACGGCTTCCACCGTTGCCCTCAGCTTGGATGGTGCATGGGCAAAATCCCTGATGACAACTACACTGTCACGCTCATAAAGGAGCTCCAGTCGCCTGCTGGCCCCTTTGAAAC
>SKNE01000202.1 GCA_007120675.1 Bacteroidales bacterium | reverse complement strand
TTTGTCAATTATGTGTAACTTTGCACCCTTCCAAAGCGCTCATTAGCCAACGGACATTTCCAACATAAACAAAGTCACATGAAGCAGACCGGTAAGTTCAATCATTTCAGTGTATTCTTTTTAGGGATCTTTTTATTTTTTGGATGTATGCAAAGCGGAAACAGCAACAATCAGCACCAGGAGCTGCCTGGCGGCGATTTGACCAGGGTGGTCATTGAAACCAGCATGGGAAGCATCACCGTTGCCCTCTACGATGAAACCCCCGGGCATCGCGACAATTTTGTTAAGCTGGCCGGAGAGGGATTTTATGACGGCCTTTTGTTTCACCGGGTGATTGAGGGGTTCATGATCCAGACCGGCGACCCCATGAGCAAGGATGCGGTCCCCGGAGAACCCCTGGGTTCGGGCGGACCCGGCTATACCGTTCCTGCGGAGATCGTCCAGGGCCTCTTTCACCAGAAGGGCGCGCTGGCAGCGGCCAGGCAGGGCGACCAGGTGAACCCCGAAAGGCGCTCATCGGGCTCGCAGTTCTACATCGTGCAGGGCCGTGTATGGAGTGACGCTGAGCTCAGCCAGATGGAGCAGCAGCGTGGCGTTCCATTTACGGAAGCAGCCCGGGAAGCCTACACCACTGTGGGTGGCACACCCCACCTGGATGATGCCTATACCGTCTTTGGCCAGGTAGTGGAAGGGATGGACGTGGTGGACCGCATCGCCGCCGTGGAAACCGGACAGCGTGACCGGCCCGAAGAGGATGTGTCCATCATCACCATAAACATTCTGGATTAAGTATCGGACCTATGTTGGATAAAATCAAGATCCTCCGGGATGAAGTGGATGCGTTTGATGCTTCCGGGATGGAGGAGGCGGAAGCGTTCCGTCTCAGGATGCTGTCAAAAAAAGGACTGATCCCCTCTCTTTTCCAGGATTTTAAGTCGGTCGACCCCGCTGACCGCAAGGAGGTGGGGCGTCAGCTGAACCTGCTCAAGCAGGCGGCCACCGAGAAGGTAAACAGCATCAAGGCCAGGCTGGAGGCGGAAGCCGAGTCGAAGCAATCCGGACAAAAGCGGCCTGACCTGAGCATGCCGGCCAACTTTGAACCCATCGGCAGCCGCCACCCGCTCTCTGTCACCAGGAACCGCATCAACAGCATTTTCCAGCGCATCGGTTTTGTCGTTTCGGAGGGACCGGAGATTGAGGATGACTGGCACAATTTCAGCGCGCTGAACTTCCCCGAAGAGCACCCTGCCCGCGACATGCAGGACACCTTCTTTGTCCGGAAAAACCCGGACATTGCCCTGCGAACGCACACATCATCGGTGCAGGTTCGCGTGATGGAGAGCCAGAAACCGCCCATCCGCACCATCTCCCCCGGAAGGGTGTTTCGCAACGAAGCCATATCGGCCAGGGCCCACTGCATCTTTCACCAGGTGGAGGGGCTGTACATTGACCAGGGGGTGTCTTTCGCCGACATGAAGCAATGCCTCCTTTATTTTGCCCGCGAAATGTTCGGTGAGGAAACGCAGATTCGCCTGCGGCCCTCTTTCTTCCCTTTCACGGAGCCTTCGGCCGAGATGGACGTATCGTGCAACATTTGCGGTGGTCCCGGTTGCAACATTTGCAAGCACAGTGGCTGGATCGAGGTGATGGGCTGCGGCATGGTGGACCCCAACGTGCTGGAAAACTGTGGCATCGACAGCAGGAAGTACACAGGCTACGCATTTGGCATGGGGATCGAACGCATCGCCATGAACATCTACCAGATCAAGGACCTGCGCATGTTCTTCGAGAACGACCTTCGTTTCCTCCGGCAGTTTGAGTCGGCCATATAAGGTCCACAGGGCCCGGTCCACCGCGCCGGTGGCGATTAAACTTTTTCCAACCAATGGATTCAGCACACCTTCAGTACGCCAGGGAGAAAGACCACCAGGACCCCCTGGGGTCATTCCGCCAGTCTTTTTTCATTCCCGGTGATGCCATCTATGTGGACGGTAATTCGCTGGGACTGCTCAGTGTGGAGGCCGAGCAATCGCTGCTTCGCGTGCTGGATGAGTGGAAGCAGTTGGGCATCAGGGGCTGGCTCGGGGGACAGAGGCCCTGGTTTTACTTTGCTGAGGAGATGGGTGAGCTGGCATCCGGACTCGTGGGGGCCGAACCAGGTGAGCTCATCTTCACCGGCACCACCACCGTCAACATCCACAGCATCATCAGCACCTTTTACCAGCCCGTGAGGGGACGCAGCAAGATCCTGGCCGACGCCCTGGCTTTTCCATCCGATATCTACGCCCTAAAAGGGCAGATCAAACAAAAGGGGTTAGATCCTGAAGAGGAGCTGATACTGGTTCCCAGTGCGGACGGGAAGACCCTCCGCGAAGAGGATATCGTGGACCTGATGGGTCCCGGCACAGCCCTTGCCTGGCTGCCCTCCGTCGTTTACACCAGCGGCCAGTTGCTGGACATGGAGCTGTTGTGCAGGGAAGCCAAATCCCGTGATATCCTGATTGGATTCGACTGTAGCCATTCGGCCGGGGCCGTGCCCCACCAGTTCAACCGGTGGGGGGTAGACTTCGCCACCTTTTGCAGCTACAAATACCTCAACGGTGGACCGGGATGCAGTGCCTTTCTCTACATCAACAAAAAGCATTTCCACCGCGAGCCGCTGCTGGCTGGCTGGTTTGGCTATGTCAAGGAGAAGCAGTTCGACATGCTTCATCACTTTGAACACAGCCGCTCAGCCGGCGGCTGGCAGATCTCATCTCCCGGCATCCTGGGTTCGGCCACCATGGAAGGGTCCCTGCAGATCATCCGGCGGGCAGGGATGGACAAGATGCGCAAGAAATCCCTCGATCTGACGGGCTTCTTCCTAACGCTATATGACGCCCTGTTGTCGGACCCCTCCTACCGGTTATCCGTGGACACACCGAGGGCCGAGCACCGACGCGGGGGACACATCGCCCTGTCGCACCCCACGGAGGCCTTCCGCATCAACGAGGCCCTGAAAGCCCGGAACATCATTCCCGACTTCCGCGCCCCCGATATCATTCGCATCGCCCCCGTGGCGCTGTACAACCGCTTTGAAGAGGTGTACAGGGTGGCACTCGCCCTGAAGG
>SKNE01000076.1 GCA_007120675.1 Bacteroidales bacterium | reverse complement strand
CCTCCAGTCCCCCGGCACGAAAAACATCCGGGCCGCCATGGCGGCTTCAAGCTGGCATTCACCAACAACATGCTGTTTGTGTATGCCACCGCCGGCACGGCGGAAGAGAACCGCTGGTATGAGAATAAGGCCCGCTTTGATGCGGAAACCTTCCTTTACAGGGGCAACGGGTCCATTGATGTCTTGCCGGACAGCCTGTTTGATCCCTTGCGGGAAGCGGACAGGAACGTGATCCTTTACGGCAACGCATCCAATAACCTGGCCTGGGACAAACTGCTGGAACATGCGCCCGTCCGGGTGGAAAGCCATGGCCTGTACTTTGGTGACCTGTTACTGGAAGGGGACGACCTGGGCTGCCTCTTCATCTATCCAAGGGCAGACAGCGATGTGGCCAGCGTGGGGGTTGTGGCCGGTACTGGCCGCACCGGGATGCGATCCACCTATGGAAATGACTACTTCTCAGGGATCACGGGATTCCCCGACCTGCTCATCTTCGAAGTGGACTGGATCAGGGAGGGCTTGCAGGGGGTGCGCATATCTGGTTTCTTTGGCCCCGACTGGAGCATAGAGCAAGGTGACTTTATCCGGCAATAAGGTGTAAATGCGTATCATATTTCTTATTACTTTTGCTGTTGCAAAATCCAACGATCACTAAAAAAACTAATGAACAGATGAAAAGAGTATTATTGCTTTTTGCCGCCGGCCTCATCCTGTCGGCTTGCGGTGGCCCAGCCACAGAACAGGCAGTGGAGACCAGGGAAGACCATGCCGCAGTGGAAACCATTCTTGAGCATCCCATTGCGCAGCTGGTGGATGCGCCCCTTGGGTTTGAGGGACAGACCGTTCGCATAGAGGGCGTCATCGATCACATGTGCCGCCACAGCGGTGACAAGATGCGTGTGGCCCAAATGGACGACAGCGAGATGAGCATCCAGGTCAGGCTGGGAGATTTCATGAACCAGTTTTCCCAGGAGATGGAAGGGAGCCAGGTAGCCGTCACCGGCGTATTCAAGGTGGAGCTGGTGAACATGGAAGAGCTTGAACAGCATGACGACGGGCACGACTGCGAGTCCACCCAGGAAGCCATTGCGCTGATGGAGCAAAGGGGTATCGACCCGAATGTCCGTCCCTATATTGAACTGCAGGCTTACGAGGTCAGGTAACCAAGAGTTTACCTCCGTTTACGACACGGATGTTGTTGCTGTCCCGGTCGAAGGTTGAAACCTGTTTTCAACCATCATGGCATCGGGCCATCAGTGGTGACATCCGTGTTTGTCGTTGATGCATCGGGAGGCACCCTGTCTCACGCAAACACCAGTCATTGACCCTCATCATCCGCAGAGAGCAGTTGTTATGAAAATCCGAAAAATCAACCGTGCCGTACACCGTGACCTGGGATACTTCTTTTTTGGGATGTGCATCATTTATGGTGTATCCGGCATCGCACTAAACCACAGGCACCAGTGGAATCCCAATTACATCATCACCCAGAAAAGCATTCAGCTGGCCCCACCCCATGAAGAGATCACTGACAACAGGGAACTGGCCATGCATTTCCTGGAGCAGATGGAGCGGGAAGGAGAATTCAGAACCAGCCTTCGAAGCGGCGACAACCTGCGCATCTTCATCACCCACGGCAACGTGACGGTCAACCTTTCCAGCGGATCTGCCGAGCTGGAGACCGTCCGGCCAAGACCCGTTTTTCGGGAGATGAACTTTTTGCATTACAACACCCCTAAGAAATTGTGGACGTGGTTCTCAGACATGTACGCTGGTGGCCTGATCATTCTCGCCTTTACCGGGCTTTTCATCCTCAGGGGGAAAAACGGCATCACACGGCGGGGCGCCTGGCTCACCGGCGCAGGCATCATCATACCACTGGTACTGCTTTTTTACTACCTGAACGGATAGGCGCAGAGGTTATCAGATGTCAGTGGGGAATGCCGGCTATCTCCGCAAACTCATTGAGGGTGGCAAAGATCTCCCTGGCCAGTGGCTTGGTCACCCTGGAGAGGCCCAGGTAATTGGCACGGACCTCGTTCATCAGGGGGAGGGATGGTTTTTCGGAACGCATGGCTGCCATGATAAGCGTGGAAAGACCAGTGCGTAAGTGATTCCCTTTCAGACGCCTTGTATGCCTTGAATGCCTCGAAGGATGGATGTGCACGTAATGCTCCCCGGTGTCTCCCAGGCGCAGGGTCCACTCCGAGCCATCAGAAATGGTGAGCTGCCAGAACAGCTGGTTGGAACTTTCCACCCAGCGGGCGTAGGCCCCATGCTCATAGGCCCTGAACGCCCTGAGCGTCTCTTCCAGCTCAGTAGCGATCTCTTCGGGGGATAACTTCCCGCAGTACATGTCAAACTGGCTTTCTCCCAGCATTTTTAGTTTTGAAACAAAGAGGGGAAAAACCTGTTCTGGCTTGCCGGACCACCGCTGAAGCTGCAAAATGAGAAAAGCCATGTGATGCTTCCAGCCATTGAGCATGAATGGGGCAGGTGCACAACTTCTTCCTTTTATGACAGTTACAGTGTCCATATGGCCGTGACTTGCTTGCTGGGAAATACAAGGGCAGAAAACCGCAAATCAGTATTTCACATACAAAGATACATCATTGATTGAAAAAGCCATATTTTAGGCCCGCAAGAAAGAATATTTTTGTCCCGCCCCATGTTTTTTCATGCGTCTGTGTGTCATCTCGCCTGTAAAAAAATCATGTACATTTGCATCAAATCATCAATGAAAAAAGTATGAGCGAAGACAAGAAGATCATTTTTTCCATGGTGGGTGTGAGCAAGGTGTTTCCCCCTTCCAACAAGCAGGTTCTGAAGGAGATCTACCTGTCGTTTTTTTATGGTGCCAAGATTGGCATCATCGGACTGAACGGGTCGGGTAAATCAACCCTGATGCGCATCATCGCAGGAGAAGAAAAATCCTACCAGGGCGACGTGGTCTTCTCTCCAGGCTACTCAGTGGGCTATCTGCCCCAGGAACCTTTACTGGATAAGGAAAAGACGGTATGGGAAGTTGTCCAGGAAGGGGTCCAGGAAGTGGTGGACATCCTCAAAGAGTATGAAGAGGTGAACATGCGCTTCGCTGAACCCATGAGCGATGATGAGATG
>SKNE01000189.1 GCA_007120675.1 Bacteroidales bacterium | reverse complement strand
GATCATCACCGCCATGGAACACCACGCCAACATCGTGCCCTGGCAGATGGCGTGCCAGGACCATGGAGCCACCCTGCGCGTGCTCCCCATGAACGCGGAAGGGGAGCTGCTCCTGGATCAGTACCGGCGCATGCTCAGCAGCAAGACCAGGATGGTAGCCATCACCCACGTGAGCAACGCCCTGGGAACCATCAACCCGGTGAAGCAAATGGTGGAAATGGCCCACCAAAGAGAGATCCCCGTGCTGATCGACGGCGCACAGGCCACCCCGCACATGGCCGTGGACGTGCAGGACCTGGACTGCGACTTTTATTGCTTCTCCGGACACAAGATGTATGGGCCGATGGGTGTGGGGGTGCTCTACGGCAAGGAGGAGTGGCTGAATAAAATGCCCCCCTACCAGGGTGGCGGTGAGATGATCAAAGAGGTCAGCTTTCGCAAAACCACCTACAACGAGCTGCCATTCAAGTTTGAAGCGGGAACGCCCAATGTGGCCGACGTGCTGGGCATGGAAGCGGCCTTCCAGTTCCTCAACGGACTCGGTATCAGCCATATCGCGGCACATGAGCAGATGCTCAGCCAGTACGCCGCCCAGAAGCTGAAGGGCCTCGACAAGCTGCGATTTGTGGGGACAGCCAGGGAGAGAACCAGCGTGATATCCTTTGTGTTCGAAGACATTCATCCGTACGACACCGGCACCCTCCTCGACAAGATGGGTATCGCCGTGCGCACGGGCCACCATTGCGCACAACCCATCATGGAGTTTTTCGGACTGCCGGGTACCGTCAGGGTATCGCTGGCAGCATATAACACCAGGGAGGAGATCGACGTCCTTTACGACGCCCTCCAAACAGTGCGCCAGATGCTTAGCTGAGTCCGGTGCCACCATGGCGCGTAAGCAGGCAGCACGCAGGTAAACCATCAATCACTATGGCTACAATCAAGGAAAAAGAACAGGAGCTGGTTGAAGAGTTCGCTCTCTTTGACGACTGGATGGACAAGTATAACCACATCATCGAAACAGGCAAGTCGCTGCCACCCATCGACGACCGCTTCAGGGAGGAGAAGTACCTGATCAGGGGGTGCCAGGCGCAGGTCTGGCTGCACGCCGAATACACCGATGGCAAGGTGGTCTTCAGGGCCGACAGCGACGCACTGATCACCAAGGGGATCGTGGCGCTCCTGATCCGCGTGCTATCCGGACAGCCCCCGCAGGATATCGTGGAAGCCGACATGGCATTCATCGATGAGATCGGCCTGAAGGAACACCTTTCCCAGACCCGCTCCAACGGACTGGTAAACATGATCAAGCAAATGAAACTCTACGCCCTGGCATTCCAGCAGAGCTAGCGTGCCTGCCTGTCCTGGGCAGGTGAATGCGGCGGCGATGGGATCAACCCGTCGTAGCCAGGCCAGGGCCAATGATCCAGGCAATAAAGAAAAGCGCACAGCATGAAGACAAAGCCCACAGAACAACAGGTTGTCGATGCGCTCAAGAGCGTGTTTGATCCTGAAATACCGGTCAATGTGTATGACCTTGGACTGATATACGATATCAGGCTGCGCCCCGACAGGATCGTTGACATCACCATGACACTGACCAACCCCAATTGTCCGGTGGCCGACGAAATGCCCGCCACGGTCGCCAAGGCGGTGGAAGCCGTTGAGGGTGTCCGGGCCGCCCAGGTCATACTGGTCTTTGACCCGCCCTGGAGCAAGGACAACATGTCGGATGCCGCCATGCTGGAACTGGGGTTGTTCTGAAAGGACGAGCCTGCCCTTTACCGCGACCACCCCCCCAGCCATCGGACCACCGCATCCAAATGGACTGCAGTCCGCTGCAGCCAGGCCCGGGCAGTTCCGGACAGTCCCGGGCAGGATAAATAGCAGTGGCCCTGCATTAGGCCATTGAGGTGAAAAAAAATCATGTACATTTCGCATGAAAAAAAATTCATGTACATTTGACCCGTCAACGATCAACCATCCACTTAATACCTAAATTGCAATGAATATTCCTGAAGACCTGAAGTACACAAAAGATCACGAATGGGTTAAAATTGAAGGGGACAATGCCACTGTTGGCATCACCGATTTTGCACAGGGCGAGCTGGGCGACATCGTCTTTGTTGAGGTGGACACCGAGGGGGAAAGCCTGGACAAAGAAGAGACCTTTGGCTCCATTGAAGCGGTGAAGACGGTTTCCGACCTGTTTATGCCCATCAGCGGAGAGGTGACCGAGTTCAACGAGGAGCTGGAGTCCACCCCCGACATCATCAATAAGGACCCTTACGGAGAAGGGTGGATTGTCAAGATCAAGGTGGCCGATCCCTCCGAGGCCGATGACCTGCTCTCTGCCGCAGAATATAAGGAACTGATCGGTGCCTGATGGTGCCGCGCCCTCCCACGGGGAATAAGTGGTGGCCATTTCTGCCTGCCCTGTTCTGGGGTGGCGTCATCTTTGTGGTGATCAGCCTGCCCCGGAGCAGCATCCCTGAAGCAGCGTGGATGGACTACCCCCGCGCAGATAAGGTGATACACTTTTTGCTTTTTGCCGTCCTGGGCGCCCTACTTCTGGTGGGGTTTACCCGTCCCGGACGTCCCGGAAAGAAAAGGGGGATCCTGCTGAGCCTGGCCGCAGGTTGCAGCTACGGCGCCCTCACCGAACTGTTTCAATTCTGCTGCCTGGCAAGCAGGCACGGAAACATGCCCGATGTCCTGGCCAACTGTTTTGGAACAGTTTTTGGTGTGTTAATGATGGCCCTCTTTTTCTCCTCATGGACAAAAAAGGGAAGTGCGGCGGAAAAGATTCAGGGGAAATAAAAAAATCGTTGTATATTAGCAGGCTGTAATACGTTCTGCTAAATTTTCTGCCAGGAAAACCAAACCAATCAGAAATACAGATTATGGAAGCAAAGAAAACACCCAAAGCAGACCTTGAAAGCAAGAAGCGCATCTTCTTGCAGATAGGTATTGCCCTGGCCCTGGGCGCCGCCCTTGTGGCTTTCGAGTGGAGGCACTACGAGCGTCCGGAGATCGACCTGGGTACGCTGGAGGTCGACTTCATTGAAGAGGAGGACATCCCCATCACCCGCCAGGAGCAACCCCCCCCCCCTCCGCCCCCGGAGCCCCCACAAAAGCTGATCATCGTTTATGACGACGTGGAGCTG
>SKNE01000069.1 GCA_007120675.1 Bacteroidales bacterium | reverse complement strand
CGTGGTTCTCTTTGAACTGCGCATCAAAAAACAGGCGCACCACGTGGGGAGTGTCCGCCTGCCTCTGTGCCACGATGGGGTGTCCCACCCCCTGGTCCACCAGGTAATTGGCTATGGATTCCGCACTGCTGGCGTTGAGTACCCGGTTGAACTGCAGCTCCAGGCTGGAGGGGGAGAGCACCCGCAAACGGTTTATCTCCGGCGGGTCTTCGGGCAGTATGTCGCCCACCCTGAAGTCGTCAAAATAAAAGCGCCGCGCATTGCTTACGGTATAGTTGCACAAGATGCCAAACCAGGCCGTGGTGGTATGGGTGTCGTCAAAAACCTCGCCCTGGGGCACAAACAGGTGTCCACCGGCCGGATCAGCATAGAAGGCCCAGTGGCCCGGACCGTCGCGAATCACCCTGATGCGCAGGATGTTGTTCGTCCCTTCTGCCAGGTTCATGCTGCCGGTCAGCAGTGTGGTGACCGCTTCACCGTCCTGCCGGCAAAAGAACAACCGCTTGTTGTCCCCGCCCGTCCTGCCCACCTGGATAAAATAAGCGTTCAGCGGCCCATCACCCAGGGGGACCTGGTCGCTCACCAGGTATATGCGGGCGTGGTTGTTGTCTGAAGGGGTGAAGGCCAGCCTGATCCAGAAATCCCACTGGGTGTTTTCCACCAATGCGCTTTCCGTGGCCAGCCAGGCACTCCCTGCCTCTTCGTCCCACAAGCGCAGCAGCCCGTCCTGCACGATGAATCGATCGTGGTCACCCTGCCATGGCGGGTCCTCCGTAAAGTTCCCGTTGCTGAAGTCATCCACCAATTGAGCCATTAAGTTCAATGGGATGATTAAACATATTAACAATTTTATTTTTATCATTTTTCATTGTTTTTTTTCGACATAAAATTAATGCTTTTTCATCACAAAGACAATGATTATTTTTGGGTGTTTATTTTTGGGACAAAAACTGATCGTATGCGAGTTGTATTGCTGGGTGCCACCGGACTGGTGGGCAATGTCATGATGCGGGCCATGGAGGAGCGATCCTTTCCCGTCGACCGCTTCATCCCCTGCGCCTCAGCCCGCTCAGCGGGTCGTGAGGTTGTATTCAGGGACAGGGCTTACAGGGTGCGGACCGTTGAAGAAGCGCTGGAGTACAAGCCCCACATCGCCATTTTTTCGGCCGGTGCGGCCATATCCAGGGAGTATGCGCCCTCTTTTGCCAGCCAGGGTTGTTTTGTGATCGATAACTCCTCGGCCTGGCGTGCCGATACGGCGGTCCCCCTGGTGGTGCCCGAGGTGAATGCCAGTGAGCTGAACCAGTCAAAGAAAATCATTGCCAACCCCAATTGCAGCACCATACAGCTGGTGATGGTCCTTGCCCCGCTGCACCGTGAGTATGGTCTCAGGCGACTGGTCATTTCCACGTACCAGTCGGTGACCGGCACCGGTGTGCGTGCCGTGCAGCAGCTGCACAACGAACGGCAGGGCATCGGCGGAGAGATGGCCTATCCCCACCCCATCGACCTGAACTGCTTTCCGCACGGGGGCGACTTCCTGGAAAACGGTTACACGGCAGAGGAGATGAAGCTGGTGAATGAGACACGCAAGATACTCCATGAGCCTGGCCTGCGCATCACCTCCACCGTGGTGCGGATTCCTGTCCTTGGCGGTCACTCCGAAGCGGTCAACATAGAGCTGGAAAAGGACTTTTCGCTGGGCGAGGTGCGCCAGCTGCTGCAAAACAGTCCGGGCATCGTGGTGCAGGATGACCCCTCCGGCAATGTGTACCCGATGCCCCTGCACGTGCGCGACAGGGACGAAGTGTTTGTGGGCCGCATCAGGCGGGACACCAGCCTGCCCTCGGGCCTCGATCTCTGGATCGTGGCAGACAACCTGCGCAAGGGGGCCGCCACCAACGCCATCCAGATCGCCGAAGAGCTGATGGCAAGGAGCTACCTGTGATCCCTGCCCGGGCCGTTTACACCCCTGGCCCCGGCGCTCACTACCATACCCTCCGTGGGAGCTCATCATCGGCCTTTCCGTGGCGGCCCATCACCGGACCGTCCGTGGGAGCTCATCACCAGATCCCTGCCCGGGCATATGGATGTTTTTCTTACCTTTGCAGCTTCCAAAATTGCCCTGGGATGCACCCCTGTTGAGGGCGGCATCCGTTACTAACGATGGCTGACAAGCTGCATGTGGACAACAACCTGGCGGGAGCGGTGCAAGGCTTCCTTGTGGTGGTCAACCCCAACGCCGGCATCGGCAAGGGGGGACGGGACTGGGGACAGGTATCGGCCCTGCTGGACCGCCACGAGATCCACTACCAGGCCGTCTTCACCGAGGGTCCCGGACACGGGGTCAGGCTGGTGGCAGAAGGGGTCAAGGCCGGGTACCGGCATATCCTGGCCGTGGGTGGCGATGGCACCATGAATGAGATAGTGAACGGTGTGTTCGCCCAGCAGGAGTGTCCGGGCACCGACCTGTCCATCGGCATGATAGCCGTTGGCACCGGCAACGACTGGATACGCAGCTACGGGATCCCGATGAACTACCAGGAGGCCATCCCCATACTGAAGAACAGGCACACCATGTTGCAGGACGTGGGCATTGTGCATTACCACGTGGGCAAAGTGAGCCATTCGCGCTATTTTGTTAATATGGCCGGACTGGGGTTCGACGGACTGGTAGCCAAGCGCACCAACGACGACAAGGCCAGGGGCAAAGGAAACCCCCTGCTCTACCTGAAGCATCTCCTGGCATCATTGTTTGCCTACACCTCTTGCCAAGCGCGCATCCAGGTGGATGGCAAAGAGATCAGGGAGAAGCTGTTCAGCCTGGGCATCGGCATCGGACAGTACAATGGGGGCGGCATGCGCCAGGCACCCGATGCCAAGACCGATGATGGCCTGTTCGACCTGACGCTGATCAAGGACCTCAGCAAATGGTCGGTCATCAGCAATGTGCGCAGGCTCTACAACGGCACCATCAAGCAGCACAAACGGGTCGACAGCCTGGTGGGCAAACAGATCCGCATCGACTGCGACCAGCCCGTCCTGCTGGAAGCCGACGGGGAGTCCCTGGGTCATACACCCCTGGCGTTCGACATCCTGCCGCGCAGCATACGGGTGATCGTCCCCCCGCAACAAACACAATAAGGTCAAGAAAAGAAAACCATGAGCAAAGCAGAAGACAGGTTCAAAAAAATCATTG
>SKNE01000136.1 GCA_007120675.1 Bacteroidales bacterium | reverse complement strand
TAACGGCATGGAAACATTGGAGCAGATCACCACGGAGACCGCCTGTGTGCTGGCTGAAACCATACAGGGAGAAGCGGGCGCCATCGTACCGGATGATCAGTTCATGAAGGCAGTGCGCCGTCGCTGTGATGAGACAGGCGCACTGCTCATCCTGGACGAAATACAGGCCGGCATGGGCCGTACGGGCCGGCTGTGGGCTTTTGAACATTTTGGGATAGCCCCTGACATCCTTTGCCTTGCCAAAGGGCTCGGCGGAGGGATGCCCATTGGGGCCTTTATTGCCGGCACGGAGGTGATGCAGTCACTAAGTCACGACCCGGCACTGGGCCATATCACCACATTCGGTGGCAACGCCGTGTGCGCTGCAGCCGCCAAAGCATGCCTGCAAACCATCATGGAAGGCAAACTGTGGCAAAACGCCGTACGACAGGAAGAGCGGTTCAGGGGACTGGCCCTTCACCCGGAGATCCATTCCGTAAGGGGTAAAGGATTGTTGCTTGCCCTGGAACTGAAAAGTGCCGCCGCCTGCCGCCAGATGATCAGGCTGTGCCTGGAGTATGGAATGTTTACCGATTGGTTTCTTTTTGCAGATCACTGCCTGCGCGTCGCCCCGCCACTGACCATATCCGACCAGGAAGCGACGAAGGCCTGCCGGATCATTCTGGCAGCGGCCGACAAGCTTTCCTGTTGATTCGTATCCATATTGTTCTTACCTTTAACCTGATGAAACGTAATGCAGGTTAAGTGCTGCTCGCTTCAGTGAAAACGCATGGGTCCTATGGATACTGAGCTGAAAAAACGATTGGCTGAAAAACCCTTGCAAGCACTGCCTTTAACGGGGTTTTTTGAAAATTACCCGGTGGAGAAATACCTGGTGCAGGCTGACTTCCTGCTGGTATGCGGCAGGAGCGACTACCTGTGGGCCTACCTCTGTGGCGACAACCCGGAAGATCTCTACAGCCTGCTGGAACAATTTGACTACACCACCCTGTTCTTCGCCAATGTGGAAGAGTGGATGCTGCCCGTTTTGACCCATAAGCGCAAAATTGAGTGGAAACTGACCACCCATCGCTATTACCTGCCCGATAAAAAGATCGTCGAGCCCCCAGAATACCTTTGCAAGTCGCTGGATCCGTCCATGGCCAGGTATATTTACAGCCAGTCGGCCTACAAGGATTTCACTTCCGAGGACTATATCAGGGAGCGCCTGCAAAGGGATGTGTCCGGCGGCGTGTGGCTGGATGGCAGCCTGGTGGGATGGGGGCTGACCCATGATGACAGTTCGCTGGGCTTTCTGCATGTGGTTCCCCCTTACCGGGGAAAAGGCCTGGGTGAAAACATCCTGCGTTTCCTGGTGGAGGAAAAGCAGCAAAAGAAAAAGCCGGTCTTTGTGAACATAGAACCCCATAATCACCAGTCGATCAACTTGGTAAAGAAACTGGGCTTTCTCTTCGACCGTGAGGTGAGCTGGCTTAAGCTGGTCTGATCACTTCAACAACGTGCCCGGCGACCGGTCTGCTCCCCGCAGCATCCCAGGCCCGGACAAACTGTTCACACCCGGTTCCCGCTCTCAACAACGCGTGTGTTACACCCGGCCCAGGCCGGTTATCAGTCCCCGCGGCTTGCTTGTGTTACACCCGGCCGATGATGTATAGCGCCGTTTTTTCCTTTTCCCGCAATCTTGACAACCAGCCTGTTGCCTTGCTGCCTTGTTCAATTACAGGCCGTTGCAGCACTTCCCGGAGACTGAAATCATCCCTGAATTGATCCAGTGCCACTTCAATGGGATGCTGGTCAATGATGCCTGCCTGGATGGCGAAATCGGAGAACAGCAGGGCAATTGTACTGCCAGCCGGGCATTTGTCGCGCAGGTGGCCGAAGAGCCGTTGGAAAAATCCGGCTTCATAATAGGTGGCAAGATCCAGCGTGTGGCGTATGCCGGCCGGAATCCACGGCGGGTTACATACCAGCAGGTCACCGGTTTGGGGCCGGAAGCTGCCTGTCAGGTCAGCCAGTTCGGGAATGATTGTCAGGTGCTTTTTCTGTCCATGCCTGGAGAGTTCCTGCTGCAGGCTGTAAATGGCATTCGGATTGATGTCGGTGGCATGGATGTGGCCAATGCCATGTTTTTGCATGATGAAGGAGAGGATGCCACACCCCGTGCCGATATCTGCCGCCCTTTCAAAGGGAGCTTGTGCTGACAGCCATTGGTCAAAAAGCACCAGGTGGCTCTCCCGCCGGGGAAAATAGACCCCATAAAAAGGGTGAAGCCTGAATTCAATGCTTGCAAGGCTCAGCCCTTTTTCAAACCACTGCCGGGCACCATTCATGCCCAGGAAGTCGGTGAAACGAAGGTAATACAGCTCCTGCCCGGGGTAAAATTCTTTTAGCCAGGGATTGTGGGGGGCTCTTTCCATGATGGGAACGCCACTGCGAACCCCCATCCACAGCGACGATTGGTAGCGGTGCCTGATTTCCCGCTGCCTCTTTTCGCTCTGGTAATCCATTGCAGGGTGACGGGCGGCGAGGTGCTTCTTCAGCCAGGAGTAAAAGGACATGGCAAATCCAAAGCTATGGTCCAGGCAAAGATCTGCCCCCTGCTCCAATAAGCGGTGAATTTGCCTGAAGGGGGTTCCCGGCTTCATGTGCCTGATGCCCGAGGGGTCCTGCCTGATCTCCGGTTTGATGATGTCAGGAGGCAATGGGCCCGCAGGCGACTTGCTTTGGGCGGACCTTCCCGATGGACTGCCTGTTTGGGCTGTCATGGATTACATTATTCTTGGTGTCGATTAAAGGGAGGCGGTCTAAACATGCCGCCAAATGGCTTTTCCCGCCCAAATATAAGACATTTCAGTATCTTTGTGGGTAAAACGGCAGGTCCATGGTTAAAGGCAGGGAATCCAAACCACACATCGGCATTTTTGGGCGGCGCAACAACGGGAAAAGCTCGCTGATCAATGCACTGGCTCAACAGGACATCGCCATCGTATCGGACGTGCCGGGCACCACCACCGACCCGGTGCGCAAGTCGATGGAGATCCCCGGGATCGGTCCGGCCATTCTTGTGGACACTGCCGGCATTGACGATACGGGTGACCTGGGTGCCAAGCGCGTGGGCCGCTCACTGGCTGCACTGAAGACGGTGGACCTGGCGGTGCTGGTGATTACGGGCAATGTGTTTGAAAAGAAAAAAAAAAAACTGATCG
>SKNE01000194.1 GCA_007120675.1 Bacteroidales bacterium | reverse complement strand
GACGAAGAAGCGGTAAGGGTGGTCAGCATGATGCCCCGCTGGGAGCCCGGCCGGCAGAGAGGCCAGCCCGTGAGGGTGCAGTTTAACATGCCCATCCGCTTCCGTCTGAACTAATGCATTGGATGGGGGGTCTTCCTCCCATCGGCAAGGAAATAAAATTTGCATGACACCCTGGTGCCTGGCACCGGGGTGTTTTTTTATGGGCTGTTGGCCCAGGCAGCAGGAGGGGGAAAAAGGGCAGGACAGACCATCCGGGTGGTAAGGCAGGCAGGTAAGAAGGGCAGGACAGACCATCCGGATGGTAAGGCAGGCGGCGCCCCCCTCCCGTTAGCTGATGCGGCTCCAGAACAGCTTGTCGCGGAACAGGGTGTTGAGCTGTTTCCGCACCACGGCGTGTTCCGGCTTTTTCAGTGAGGGGTCCCCTTCCAGCAAGGCCGAGGCCTGGGAGCGGGCGTACTTCAGTATGGGTTCATCCTGCGTCAGGTCGGCGATCTTCAGGTCCAGGATGCCACTCTGCTGTGTCCCCTGGATGTCGCCCGGTCCACGAAGCTGCAGGTCTGTTTCAGCAATCCGGAACCCATCGTTGGTGCTCACCATCACCTCCAGGCGCTTGCGCGCATCGGAGGTGAGCTCATCCCTGGTCATCAGGATGCAATAGGACTGGTCGGCACCACGTCCCACCCTGCCCCGCAGCTGATGCAGCTGCGACAAGCCAAACCGTTCGGCGCTCTCAATGAGCATCACCGAAGCGTTGGGCACGTCGATGCCCACCTCGATCACGGTGGTGGCCACCATGATGTGTGTCTGACCCTGCACGAAGCGCTGCATCTCATAATCCTTCACCCCCGGCTTCATCTTGCCATGCACGATGCTCACGGCATAATCGGGAGCGGGGAAGTCCCTGGCAATGCTTTCATACCCATCGGTCAGGTCCTTCAGGTCAAGCTTTTCGCTTTCCTGGATCAAGGGGTAGACCACATAGATCTGGCGCCCCTGTTTGATTTGCTCACGCATGAAGCCGAACACCTTCAGCCGGTTCCTGTCGTACTGGTGAATGGTCTTGATGGGTTTTCGTCCGGGTGGCAGCTCATCGATCACCGACACATCCAGGTCACCGTAGAGGGTCATGGCCAGGGTGCGCGGTATGGGGGTGGCTGTCATCACCAGCACATGGGGTGCGACCCGGCCCTTGGACCACAGCCTGGCACGCTGGGCCACCCCGAAACGATGCTGCTCGTCAATGACCACCATGCCCAGTTCCCTGAACACCACCACGTCTTCAATGAGTGCGTGTGTACCGATCAGCACGTCTATGCCGCCGCTTTTCAGCTCAGCCAGTATCTCCCGCCGCTCGGCACCCTTGGTGGAGCCGGTAAGCAAGGCCACACGAAGACCCAGTCCGCCAAGCATCTTTTGAACCGACTCATAATGCTGAAAGGCCAGTATTTCAGTGGGTGCCATCAGTGAGGCCTGGTAGCCGTTGTCGATGGCCATCAGCATGCTCATCACCGCCACCACCGTCTTGCCACTGCCCACATCGCCCTGCAGGAGGCGGTTCATCTGCTTCCCCGAGAGGGTGTCTGCCCGTATCTCTTTCAGCACCCGCTTCTGGGCGCCTGTGAGCTCGAACGACAGCACCTGGTGATAGAATGCGTTGAAGTGCTCCCCAATGCTGCCAAAGACCTGGCCGGCGGCAGCTTCCCGGCGCATCATCTTATGGCGCAACAAATTAAGCTGGATATAGAAAAGCTCTTCAAACTTCAGTCGCGCACGGGCCTTTTTCAGGCTGTTGTCATCATCCGGGAAGTGGACCTGTACCAGGCACTCGTCCAGGGGCATCAGGCTGAGGGGCCTGAGAATGTCCCCCGGCAGGCTTTCGGTGATATGGGGCCTGGCCTGTGGCAGCAGCGTTTTTACCAGCTTGCCGATTCCCCGGCTGTCTAAGCCTTTGGACTTGAGTTTTTCCGTTGAATTGTATACGGGTTGCATGCCGGAGCGCTGGTTGATCGCCCCGGGAGTCACCGGTTCCACCTCGGGGTGGGCTATGTTGTATTGTTTGCCGAACAGGCTTGGTTTGCCGAAGACAATGTACTCCACCCCCGGCTTGAACTGCTTCCTGAGCCATTGAAAGCCCCTGAACCACACCAGTTCCATCGTACCGGTATGGTCTGTGAGCTTTGCGGTCATCCGCGTGGTACGCTGCCGCCCGTGGAGTTCAATGCCCGTTATCTGTCCCCGGATCTGCACATAGGGCATGTCACCGTGCACCTCGCTAATGGTGTAAAAGCGGCTACGGTCCACATACCTGAAAGGATAAAGGTGGAGCAGGTCGCCAAAGCGATCAATGGCCAGCTCGCTCCTGAGCAGCTCGGCCCGCTTGGGACCGACCCCTTTCAGGTACTCTATGGGGGTTTCCAGAAAAGGTGTTCGCTTCATGCTCATTCCCTTGTCCAGGATGGTGGGATGTGCCATCCATCAAAAAATCCGCTGCCAATGTATAAAAATAATGTGAGATATGAATAAGTGTTGTTAATTTTGCTGAAAAGGCTTTTACTTCCCGGAACAACACGGGAATAAAACAGGAGTTATTCAATAAAATACGCCAAACACAAAACAATGAACGTTCTGGTATTCGGTTCGGGCGTGATTGGCACCACCTTTGCCTGGCAGCTGCAAGAGGCAGGCTGTGATGTCAGCCTCTTTGTCCGCAAGCTGCGCATGGTCAGGTATGCCCATTCGGGCGTGGCCATCACCTACACCGACATGCGGGGGGGGAAAAAAGAGTTTGGTCAGACGGTCTTCCGTCCCAGGGCCATTGACAGGCTCGACCCCAAAAAGCCCTTCGATCTGATCATTGTCGCCGTAAGAAGCAATCAGTACGCCGACGTCATTCCCTACATAGCCAAGTATTCTGGCAACGCAGACATCCTCTTTTTAGGCAACAGCTGGGATGAGATGAGGCTGGCCGACAAGCACCTGCACAAAGGCAGGTACTTCCTTGGCTTCCCCGGGATGGTCGCCGGGGGACATATCGAGAATGGTATCAGTTGTTACCTCTTCGCCAGGGGCCACACGCTGCTGGGGGAGACCAATGGCCGCCCCAGCAAGCGGCTGGAGCAAACGGCGGCTCTCCTGGACAAGGCCGGACTCCGGGCTGCCCAGAGTACCACCATCAAAGACTGGCTGGCATACCGCTACCTGGTCAG
>SKNE01000062.1 GCA_007120675.1 Bacteroidales bacterium | reverse complement strand
GTTTGCTCAATGTGGACGGCAACTATCTGTCCATGTCCGACTACGAGGATATCAGGGGCGTAATACTCATTTTCTCCTGCAATCATTGCCCATTTGTAGTCGCCTACGAAGACAGGATGATTGAATTGCACAATGAATACGCGCCCAAGGGTTTTCCCGTGCTGGCCATCAACCCCAACGACACCATTGCGGAACCCCGTGACTCATTCACCAAGATGATCGAACGCGCCCAGGAGAAAAACTTCCCCTTCGACTATGTGATTGATGCCGACCAGGAGATTTATCCGCAGTATGGTGCAACACACACCCCGCACGTTTTCCTGCTGGAAAAGGTGGGTGATGAGTTCATTGTTGCCTATATCGGTGCCATTGACGACAATGCCCGCGATGCTTCAGCTGTGGAAGAGCGTTACCTGGCCAACGCCATTGACGCTTTACTGGCAGGGGAACCCATCAACCCCACTGTTACAAGAGCCATTGGGTGTACCATCAAGGTCAGGGAATAAGGACCCCGGACCCAGACAATCCATTCTATGCAAGCCCTTAACCTGGCGATGCAGCGGTTTTTCCGAAAGGCGTATGGTATCCATTCGCCTTTTTTGTATGCCCTGATGAGCGACTGCATTTTTGAAGATCAGGATTCAGTATTGTTTAGGGATATCGAGATGCGGCGCCGGTGGTTAAGGCGCTGTCAGCAAATCATCCGGGTCAGGGATTTTGGCCAGGGGGGTCGTTTTGCATTTTTTCGGGGTCCCGGCAGGTCAAGCTACAGGGCAAAGGCGGTAAAAACCATCGCCAGGAGCGCATTGCAGCCTCCGAAGTATTGCCGGCTGCTTTACAGGCTGGCCTCATACAGAAAGGCGGAATATGTTCTTGAACTGGGCACATCACTTGGTATCAGTGCGGCTTACCTGGCCCGGGCCATTCCCGGGGGTCGCCTGGTAACGCTGGAGGGGTGTCCGGAACTATCGCGCATTGCCCGTGAGGGCTTTGATCAGCTGGCCATTGGGAATGCAGAGGTGATTACCGGAGCGTTCAGCGAGACCTTGTCACGTGTGGTCAATGAGCAGGAAAGGCCTGACCTGGTGTTTATTGACGGGAATCACTCCGGTTCAGCCCTCATTGGTATTCTGGATGTCCTTAATCCTTACCTGAAAACATCATCGGTAGTGCTGATTGACGATATTCGCTGGTCCCCATCCATGTGGCAGGCCTGGAAAAGTATCCGTGATTATGAAAAGGTTCGCCTGTCACTGGATCTATGGAAAATGGGTGTCCTGTTCTTTGATGATGCCTTGAGCAAAGAAAAACACCTGATCGGTTTTTGAATTTCCTTACCTTTGTCGCAAGCTGATAATAATATAAGGTGCAGGCTGATGGCAACAGAAACAATCAGGATAGAGTCACTGACCAAGAACTACAAGGTTGGCATGGAGATCGTCCGTGCCTTGCGTGCGGTGTCCCTCAGTATCATGAAGAATGAGTACGTAGCCCTGATGGGGCCTTCCGGGTCGGGCAAATCGACCCTCATGAACGTGTTGGGCTGCCTGGATACCCCCACGAGCGGACGCTATTTTCTCAACGGAAAAGACGTGAGCAAGCTCCGCGACAACGAGCTGGCGGACATCCGTAACAAAGAGATCGGCTTTGTTTTCCAGACCTTCAACCTGCTGCCCAGGAGTACTGCACTGGACAATGTGGCCTTGCCGCTAATCTACGGAGGTCAGACAAAACAAGCACGCCGTCAGCGAGCCCTGGAAGTCCTCGACAAGGTAGGCTTGTCGGACCGGACGCACCACAAACCCAATGAGCTGTCCGGGGGACAGCGTCAGCGTGTAGCCATGGCCCGCGCACTGGTCAACACCCCTTCCATCATCCTGGCGGATGAGCCCACTGGTAACCTGGATACCAAGACATCCATTGAAATCATGGGCTTGCTGCAGGATATACACGAGTCCGGTAACACCATCATCCTCGTCACACACGAGGAGGACATAGCCAAACATGCCCACCGCATCATCAGGTTGCGTGACGGACAGATCGAGTCGGACCAGGCCAACAATGAGATTGTCACCCTGGAACATTTAAAACCGGCAGACTAACCAGGAAGCAAGACCAGGCATAACTCACCCCCTTTTACACCGAATCTTATGGATATTCCGGATCTCCTGGTTTGCATTGATGCCCAAGGTGGTATGGCTTTCACGGATGGTGGGTTGCCCGATCTTCAGACCAACATTGAACCTTACTGAAAGATCAAGCGTTTCATTCTTTTACGGTAGTGCAAGCAACATATATCCCCTTGTATGGGAGTGAACTGCTGACCAAAAACGTGGCATCCATTGGTGCCGGGGATTGGATGCAAAGGGAAATAATGGCTCTTGCTTTACTGTGCGTTTCTAACCTATTCAATCAAATAGTAACCGGATGAAAGATTGGAAAATATATACCAAGACAGGTGATAAAGGGCAGACATCACTCCTGGGAGGACGGCGTGTGCCCAAACACCATTTAAAAATCGAGGCCTATGGTACGGCCGACGAGCTGAATGCCTTCATTGGCCTGCTTCGCGACCAGGATATCGATGCCCATTACAAGGAAGTACTGCTTGAAATCCAGGACCGGGTCTTTACGGCTGAGTCGCTGCTGGCCTGCGATGAAGGTTGTGTGCCTGAACACCTGCCCCGTATGCAGGCCTCTGATTCTGAGGTGCTGGAGAAAGAAATTGACCAGATGAATGAATCTTTGCCGGAGCTGACCAATTTTATCCTGCCCGGTGGCCATCCGGCTGTCTCCTATGCCCATGTCTGCCGTTGCGTCTGCCGGCGCGCTGAGCGCATCATCACCCAGCTGGCCGAGGAGGATAAGGTGGACGAACTGGTCATCCGGTACTTCAACCGATTGTCTGATTACTTTTTTGTGCTGGCCCGCAAACTGGCCCTGGATCACGGGGTAGGGGACACCCTTTGGAAGGCAAGGAAGTAGTGGATTTTTGAGAAATTTGTTTTGTCAGCTCATCTGAATGTATTACTTTTGCATGGCAAAATCGGGGTGTGGCGCAGTTGGCTAGCGCACTTGCATGGGGTGCAAGGGGTCGGAAGTTCGAGTCTTCTCACCCCGACAGAGATAAAACGCAATGAGCAGATATACAGCTTGTTGCGTTTTTTTATTGCCCGATTTGGCCCACATTTGGCTACATTATGTAACT
>SKNE01000296.1 GCA_007120675.1 Bacteroidales bacterium | reverse complement strand
TTTTCAGCGGTTCCCAGGTGCGACAGGTCGGCGTTCTCCAGCTTGTAGCCCTGCTCTTCGCTGATCACCGTACCACCGGTCAGAATGGCGATGTCTTCCAGCATGGCCTTGCGGCGGTCGCCAAAGCCGGGAGCTTTCACGGCGGCGATCTTCAGTGAACCGCGCAGTTTGTTCACCACCAGGGTGGCCAGTGCTTCACCATCCACATCCTCTGCAATGATCATCAGGGGCTTGCCAGTCTGTACTACCTTCTCCAGCACGGGGAGGAAGTCCTTCATCGTGCTGATCTTTTTGTCGTAGATCAGGATGTAGGGGTCTTCAAATACCGCTTCCATCTTCTCGGTGTCGGTGACGAAGTAGGGGCTGATATAGCCGCGGTCGAACTGCATCCCTTCAACAACCTGTACGCTGGTTTCGGTTCCCTTGGCCTCTTCGATGGTGATGACACCCTCTTTTTTGACCTTCGACATGGCTTCGGCGATCAGTTTGCCGATGCTGTGGTCGTTGTTGGCCGAGATGGTGGCCACCTGCTCGATCTTCTCGATGCTGTCGCCCACCTCCTTGGACTGCTTGCGAAGGTGTGAGATCACCTCCTGAACAGCCTTGTCAATGCCGCGTTTCAGATCCATCGGGTTGGCTCCGGCGGCCACGTTTTTCAGTCCGCTGTGAATGATCGACTGGGCCAGGACAGTGGCGGTGGTGGTGCCATCACCCGCTACGTCAGCGGTCTTGCTTGCCACCTCTTTCACCATCTGTGCACCCATGTTTTCGACGGGATCTTCCAGTTCAATCTCCTTGGCCACAGTCACACCATCCTTGGAGATGGAGGGAGCACCAAATTTTTTGTCCATGATCACATTGCGCCCCTTGGGACCCAGTGTAACCCTGACGGCATTGGATAATTTGTCAACACCTGCTTTTAAAGCATTTCTTGCTTCCAGGTTGAACGTGATGTCTTTTGCCATGATTCAGAATGTTTATTTATTGATAAATGGTTTTGATGCTTGGTTATACCACTGCGTAAATGTCCGATTCACGCATGATCAGGTAATCGTTGCCTTCAAACGTCAGCTCGGTACCGGCGTATTTTCCGTAAAGAACTTTGTCTCCTTCCTTAACGGTGATGGGGTTGTCTTTGGTTCCGGCGCCCACGGCAACAATAGTGCCCATCTGGGGTTTCTCTTTGGCGGTGTCGGGGATGATGATGCCACCTGAGGTTTTCTCTTCAGCCGGTGCAGGCTCAACCAATACGCGATCAGCCAATGGTTTGATGTTCGGTTTGTTCATCTTTTCTTCAGTTTATGAGTTAGACAATGGTGAATTCGTTACCATGCACTTTTCAGTACCGCGTCGCTCTGTTCACATATTGTGCCAAACAGGCCAAAGGCAGGCAGGTTTGCCATAATTGCATAATTCGGACAGGGCAATAAAAAAAAGTGTCAGAATGGTATGACATTCTGACACTTTTTCCTGATTTTTTTGCGTGCTGTCCTAGTCCTCCAGGCCCTCCATCAGCTGTTCCAGGTCCTGAACCTCTTCCCTGTCCTGGGGAACGGCCTGGGGGGAAGGAGGCTGCTGGAAATCCATTGGCACTGCGTCGGACGCAGGGATCAGGTCACGCACCTCACTTTGTGCTGCGGCCTGAAACTCTCCGCGGGGGATGACGAAGTTGGAGCTCAGCGTGAGCACCAGCAGCACAATGGCCAGGGTCCACGTGGCTTTTTCAAGGAAGTCAGTGGTCTTCCGGACGCCCATCACCTGGTTGCTGGAAGAGAAATTGGCCGCCAGTCCGCCGCCCTTGGCGTTTTGGACCAGCACGATCAGCACCAGCAGGATGCAGGTGATGAGAATAAGCACGGATAACAATACAAAAGTACCCATTGTATGTCCTTTTTAATTGGTTTTCTGTTTAAATGGACTCGAATTTTTTTGCAAAGTAACTGCTTTTTTCCGGAAACATCAAACTTAATTTTTTGTACATCTGCTTGGCTTGCTCTGTTTTCCCCTGTTTTACAAGCACTTCAGCCAATGTCTCGCTGGCCAGCTCGGGGTGGTCTTCAATGCTCTCACGCGACAAATCGCCGTCGGGCACACCGCTTTTTAGCTGTCCGATGCGCGGCGATGCTTCCAGGAAACGATCGATAAGGGCCCGCTGGTCACTATGGTCCCTTCCCGGGGAAAGCCTTTTTTCGTCTCCCCCGGTGTCCCCCTTGACGGGGAGGTGGCCATCCTCCAGGGCCCTGTGCATGAACTCCCTGTACAGTCGCCTGTTGGGTGCACAGAGCAGGGCCCGGGCATCCGCCTTGCCCAGCCCGCTTTTGCCATTGGCCATCAGGGCCTTGGCATACAAGGCGTGCAGGGGCTGGGAGTAAGGGTGCTGGTCCACCGCCCGCCGCAGGAAACGAAGGGCTTTTCTGTCCAGGGGCCTGCGCCCGTTGAGGAGGTCAGATAGCATGGCGTCTTCATTAAAGGGGTTCACACAACGATTGAAGGTGTCGCTACATCCCGGCGACCCTCACAGGGTCTTTCCCGGTTTCCGCGGGACTCATCCGGCCCTGGCGACAGGTGCCTTCCGGCTGGTGCGGGATCCTTCCGCTTCTGCGGGATGATTCCGGGGGAACCGGCAGCGGCGGTCACCAATTGGTGCAACGAACCGTTTGGTCATTACCAGTTGACAACGGCCTGGTTGAAAATGTCTTCGGCCAGCTCGGTCACGATCTGGTCGATGGCCTGGTTTTCAACCTGCGACAGGCTCAGGTTGCTGTCGTAATCGTAATAGCGCGAAAAGGTGCGCTGAAACTCGGCGTCTTCGTCAAAGTCATTGAAGTAGGACACCCTCACGCTGATGGTGAGCCTGTTCAGTGCGGCCCTGTCGTCGCCGGTGATGGCTACGGGCTCGGTACCGTACCCGACAATGCTCCCCTCGAAATGCAAATGTCCAACCCCCTCTACCATCCGCAGATTGGTCTGTCGCATGAAGATATTCTGCAGCTCTTCTGTAAAGCGTTGACTTAAAGTGGGCTGCACCAACTGCGCATCGTTGGGGAAATGGGCTACGGAGACGGTCTCCGCCTGGGGCGGGATGCTCGCCCCGGTGAAGGAGTAAACCCCGCAGGAGGCCATGATGGCTGGCAAAACCAGCCACAACAGGTGGCGTATAATCATCTGCCTTGTCTTCATTTGATGGCTTTTACAAGCGTTGCAAAGTTAGTGAAAAAG
>SKNE01000244.1 GCA_007120675.1 Bacteroidales bacterium | reverse complement strand
CGGGAACGTCGTTGTCCATCGTCTTGGGGATGGCCACCACCTTCATCCCTTCCTGGTACATACGCACCGCATAACTCAGGGTGTCGTCTCCACCAATGGGGATCAGAAAGTCGATCCCCAGGAAGTCGATGTTCTTCAAAACCTCTGGGGTCAGGTCGTTGATCTCCTCCTTGTATTGGTCCTTCAGGTGATCGGGCACATGCTTGGCCGGCACGTGGCTGGGCCTGGTGCGCGAAGTGTGTAAAAAGGTACCCCCGGTGCGGCCTGCCTTGTTAACGATGTCCTCTGAGAGCTCCAGGAAGTTCTGCCGGTTATCCGCTTTTTTATCCCGCACAATCTCCATCAGTCCCGCCCAGCCGCGGCGAATGCCCAGCACGCGGTAACCTTCACGTATGGCACGTATGGTGATGGCACGAATGGCCGGGTTCAGGCCGGGCACATCACCGCCGCCTGTTAATATGGCAATACAACCTTTGTTCTTTTTCATGGGTCTGTATTTGGGTTTACAATCATTAGTCAATGCAAAAGCTACATGCAATCCATTGGATGGCAAAGGTACAAAAAACGAAAAAAATTGTTACCCACCCGTTTTGACCGGCAACCATTGATCAAAACCCTATTGAGTTTGTTGTCTTGAACAGGAGGATTTTTTTTTGCATTGGTCAGATACAAGGAACCGTAAAAACTAAACATGATGGAAAATTTTGTGATCTATAATCCGGTTAAGTTGCATTTCGGACAAGGTGTTACGGAGAAACTGGGTAAGTCCGCCGTCCCTTTCGGGGGAAGGGCCTTGCTGTTGTACGGTCGCGGCTCCGTCAAGGACAATGGCGCCTGGCAGCAGAGCCGTGACAGCCTGGAGCGCGCAGGCATCCGGGTGGTTGAGTATTCAGGCATCAAGTCCAACCCCATCGTGGAGGACGCCGATGAAGCGGCAGCACTTGGTCGCAGGGAAGGGGTCGACATGGTGGTGGCCGTGGGCGGTGGCAGTGTGCTGGATACGGCCAAATTTGTGGCACTGGCCATTCCGGCAGGGCACTCGTGCTGGCATTTTGCCACCGGCGAAAAAAAGCCTGTCCAGGCACTGCCTGTCCTGGGCGTGCTCACACTGGCCGCCACCGGGTCGGAAATGAACGCCGTGGCCGTCATACAGAACGACAAGGAAAAGAAAAAGATCGGCTACGGACACCCCCTGATGTTTCCCCGGCACAGCTTCCTCGACCCCACCTTTACCCTGAGCGTGCCGGCAAATTATACCGCCTATGGCATCGTCGACCTGGTGGCCCACGCCCTGGAGGGGTGGTTCGGCGAGGGGGAAGCATCCCTTACCGACAGGTTCATCCTGTCCATCATCCGCGAAGCCCTGGAATACGGTCCCAAGCTCATGCAGTCACCGGGCGACTACACCCTGAGGGCAAAAATCATGCATGCAGCGACCATGGCCCTCAACGGACTAACCGTCCAGGGGAAGAAGTCGGGCGACTGGGGCGTACACTCCATTGGTCACGCCATGAGCGTTCTCTGGGATATACCACACGGCGCGAGCCTCTCCATTGCCTACCCGGCATGGCTCAGACTCCAGCAGGACAGAATCCCCGGAAGGATCCATGAGTTGGGCAGCGGACTCTTTGGCAGCGGGGATGCCGGGCAAAGCATCGAACAACTGGCCTCCTTTTTTCACACACTGGGCAGTCCCCTGAGTCTGTCAGAAGCCGGCACAGAGCCAGACCAAAAAGCAAAGCAAGCCCTTTTTGAGGTGATGACAATCAACAAGGTGGATGGGATCCATCACAAGCTTTCAGAAGATGATTACCGGTGGCTCATTGACCAGATGGCCTGATGGAGGGCCGCGGCGCGGCAGGGGTGCAGAAACAGAACCTGGCTGGACCCTGGAACAAATCGCACCACCTGATTGTTGTATTAAGAACGTAATGAGTGCCGGGTGGTGCAAGCAAACAATGAATGGCATACGACGCCGGACATTCCCTCATAATGAACAGATATGAATGTAACAACCATAACAATGGGCCTATTACTGCTTCTGCAGGGTGGTGCCGGGCCAGACAAAATACCAATGAAAGAAGCAATGAACAAGGAAAACAACGAACAGCACGCAGGCAATGAGCTGGCACACGCCACCTTTGGCGGTGGGTGTTTCTGGTGCATAGAAGCCATCTTCTCACGTATCCGGGGAGTACACAGTGCCACTTCGGGCTATGCCGGCGGTCATGCCACCAACCCCACCTATGAGCAGGTGAAGACTGGTAACACCGGGCACGCCGAGGTGGTCCAGGTGGCTTATGACCCGGCCAGGGTGTCCTACCTGCAACTCATGGAGGTCTTCTTCAGGGTCCACGACCCCACCACCCTGAACCGCCAGGGAGCCGATGTGGGCACCCAGTACCGCTCCATCATTCTATACCACGACAAGGGGCAGCAACAAGAAGCGGAGCAGCTGATCGCCAGGCTCAATGAAGAGAAGGTGTGGGATGACCCCATCGTCACCGAGCTTACCCCCCTGGAGGTGTTTTACCGCGCCGAAGACTACCACCAGAACTACTTTGAGCGCAACCCCAACCAGGCCTATTGCCAGGTAGTGATCATGCCCAAGGTACAGAAATTCAAAAGCCTTTTTGAAGGGTTATTGAAGACGCCCTAACCTGTCACTGCATCCCTCCACCCTGCCTCAGCATGGTGGGCGGGGAGCCATCAGCGGCAGCAACCACCGTGGGGCGAAACCAGCAGGAGAGCCGCAGCCCCGGGTTATGCAGGGAGATACTGAAGCCACCCTGGTCCGGATGGCCCGGTTAACGGTATTGTCCGCCCCGTGGCGGACCCGATCTGGCGGGCAGCTCCAGCACCCAGGTGACCACCGAAAGGATGATCCCGAAAAGGAGGGCCCACCAAAAACTGTCCACGTGAAAGCCCCTGACAATCACACCGGTCAACTGAATGATAAAGGCGTTGATCACCAGCAGAAACAGTCCCAGGCTCATGATGGTCACCGGTATGGTGAGAATCACAAGAACAGGTTTCAGCAGTGCGTTCAGCACTGCCAGGACAAAGGCCACGACAATGGCCGTCACAAAATCCTCCACCGTCACGCCACCCAGCAGGTAGGAGGTGATAAGCACCGCAAAGGTTGACACCAGGACTTTCACCAAAAAAATCATGGGCCTAAACTCTCTTTTTACGTTGTCACTCATGCTTCAGGTTTTTTAATG
>SKNE01000019.1 GCA_007120675.1 Bacteroidales bacterium | reverse complement strand
CGCAGGGCAAGCCCTGGCTGCCTTTGGAATGGGGATTCTTTTACCAGGCAGGATAGAATGCATTTTTAATGTGTCTGAGCTCATGCTGCTTATCGTCCCTGAAATGCACCGTGATGATATCGAAACGCACTTCCAGGTCAAGGTCCTTCCAGGCGACATAATGGTTGGCAGCCTTCACCAGCATGCGTTGTTTATTTCGTGTGACAAAGAGTTCGGGCTCACCGTGATACAGCGTGCTCCTCGACTTCACCTCGACGATCAAAAGTACATCACCCTGGCGTGCAATGATATCCACCTCCTGGTGGTTCGAATGCCAATTGGTTTCCAGTACCTCACAACCTGTCTCTTCCAGGTATTGAGTGGCCAGGATCTCGCCCTGCCTGCCCATGTCGTGGGATTGTGCCATTGTCGGTATCAAGCGGGAATGGTTCAGCAGCCTGGTGCAACGTCACCGGTAAGCGACATTTTTTCAGGCGGGCCTGACAGTGTATTCGTAATATTCCATGATGGGATTGGCCAGGAGTTGCTTACAGGCTGTTTCCACTTTTTCATCTGCCGCAGCCTGGTCTTCAGCCTCCACATCCAGGGTGATGTGCTTTCCTACGCGCACATTGGTGATCTCCGGAAGGTCCAGGTTGATCATGCTGGCGGAGATGGCTTTCCCCTGGGGGTCAAGCAGCGCCCTGAGCGGCATCACGGTTATCTCGGCTCTGAACTTCATAAATAATCAGTTACGGGTGACGAATTATCAGCAAAATAAAGTCCCTGCGGGCCCCTGCCATGATCATCCCTGCACCGGCTTTGAAGACCTGATCCACCCAACGAGCTGGCCCAGCAGCGACAAAAATAGATAAAAAAACAGGAAAAGTGGCGCGGCAGAGAGTCCAAAGGCAAAGAACAGGAGCACGCATCCGCCAAAAAATATCAGCCTGAGCTCATTACCACGCCATCCCAGCCTGGTCATCTTCAAGGAAAACATCTTCAGCCTGGATACCAGCAAAGCAGATAGTATGCCCACCAGGGCAAGCAATGCCGGCTGGGAGTTCACCAGCCAGGTGAGTGCCATATGCACCGGCCTGCTTTCCTGGACTTGATGCAGGACGAAGGGGATGGAGGCGATCAGCATGGCGTTGGCAGGGGTTGGCAAGCCGGAGAACCAGTTATCGTCCTGCTCGTTCACATTGAACCTGGCCAGTCGCCAGGCGGATGCGGTGGCAATGAAAAAAGCCACGAACGGGAAAACAAAATGCCATTGATCTGGTTTAACCCTATGGCTGGCATCCATCAGCAGCGTGAACATAATGGCTGATGGCAACACACCAAAGCTAACCAGGTCGGCCAGTGCGTCGAGTTGTTTGCCTGTTTCTGTGCCCGCCTTCAGCCAGCGGGCTGCGGCGCCATCCAAATAATCAAGGGCAGCACATACAAAAACCAGGATGGAGGCCAAAAAGGCCATGCCCTGGAACACAAGAACCAGGGCCACGCAGCCAAGGAAGAGGTTCAGCAATGAAATCAGGTTAGGTAGCCACTTCATGTGTCTTGATGCATATGGAACAAAGCGATTTTGAACGCGCACCCCTCAAAGAGAAGGTGTACAAGGTATTGGAAGGCGGCAAGCCCATTGCCGACCGGCGCTTCTTGTATTTTCAGATCCGCCTGTACGCCCTCTATGACTTTTTTGCCGAGGTATGGTATATCCCTTCTGCCAACAAGATCGACCGGGTTGAGACCATAAAGCTCGACGACATGCTGAAGGTTTACGACAGCAGTTTCAACATCTCTGACCTCCTGGATTAGGGGGCACGGTCCGGATAAGGGGGCACGGGATGTATCTCCTGGTCATAATCTTCCATCAGCCTCAGCGCTTCCTCAATGGCCCTGTTCAGTTGCTCGTCAATGCCATCAAATTCTTTGGCGGGATCATTCTCCACATGTATATCCGGGTGGACACCGATCCCTTCGATGATCCAGTCTTCGCCGCGAATGTCGTAAGGAGCGAATTCGGGTTTGGACAGGGTTCCGCCATCGATGAATGGCAGGGAGCCCCGTATACCAACCACCCCGCCCCACGAAGTGGTTCCAATCAGGGGTCCGAGTCCCAGCTTCTGAAACTGGTAAGGGAAGAGGTCGCCGTCGGATGCCGAGTACTTATCGATGAGGCACACCTTGGGTCCCAAATGGATCTGCGCAGGCCTGGTGCCCGGACTCACATTTCGTTGCATGGAGAGGCCGGTGAGTTCCCTTGACAGCCGTTCGATCAGCATGGGCGACACGTTGCCCCCTCCATTACCCCTCACGTCGATGATCAGGGCCTCCTTCCGAAGCTGCGGGTAAAAATGTTTGACAAACTCATTGAGTCCGCCGGGCCCCATATCAGGGACATGGATATAGCCGATCCTGCCATCGCTGGCTTCACTGACCTTCCTTATGTTATCCTGCACCCAGTTAAAATAGTAGAGGTTCGATTCATCGCCCACGGGAACAACGATCACGTCGCGGGCACCATCCCGGCGGGGACGGCTGTTCACGGTCAGTTCAACTTGTTGTCCGGCCGTCCCGATCAGTGCGGCAAAGATATTGCGCATCTCATTGGTGGGTTGACCGTTGACGGCGATGATATAATCCCCCTCGTCCACATCGACACCCAGCTCTGTGAGCGGTGAGCGACGGGATGAGTCCCAATTCTCCCCCTGCAGTATCCTGTCTATCCTGTAATACCCGCTGCCATCCTGGCTTAACTCCGCGCCAAGGAGTCCCATGGGTACCCGTTCCACCTGTGGCACATCCCCTCCGCCAACATAGGCGTGTCCCACGTTCAGCTCACCCACCAGCTCACCAAGAACATAGGTAAGGTCCAGCCGGTTGTTCACGTGTGCCACCAGGGGCAGATACTTTTCACGCATGGCTTCCCAGTCCACCCCATGCATGTTGGGTGCATAGAAGAAATCGCGCATTTGCCGCCATGTTTCGTGGTATATTTGTTCCCACTCCTCCTTGAGGTTAACCCATACCTTCATATTGGATACATCCACGTAATCATTCACGCTGAAGGATGAACGGGGCAAATCGATGACAGCATAGCGTCCCCGGTGGGACACGAGCATTTTCTGCTTATTGGCGCTGATGGCATAACCATTGATCTCGGCCAGGCTGCTTTCCTCCCTGCTGTCCATGTTAAACATCATCAAACTGGAACGGCTGTCGCCGAAGGAACGCTTCATATAATAGACATTATTTCCCACCACACTGATGCCCCAGTAGGTGGACACATCAATGGGCAGGGCGGCAATGCGGTGCTTGATGTTGTCCCTGTCGATGGCAACCTGCAGTTCCCCATCATTGCCTGACGAGCCGCGGTCTTCATTCGTCCCGTTATCCACCTGCACTTCATCATTTTGGGGCTCCAGGAAGGAGGGCACCTCTTCGCGCAGGGTCAGGAAATAGACGCGGCTCATGTCGGTATAGGCGTGATTCCATTCCGTCCGGCTGTATATGGGGTTGAAGTCGCGGTTAGAGGTGAAGAACAGGTAGTTTCCCTTGTCGCAGAAGGCCGGACTGCCCGATGCGTACCATCCTGATGTCACCGGGAAATCGTCTCCACTTTCCAGCGAATGGATAAAGATGCGGGAATAGTGCGCGCGCTCGGGCAGTGTGTAGGTGATCCAGCGGCTGTCGGGCGACCAGTTGTACTGCGTGATCTCCCCGTCTTCAGCCTGGCGGACCAGGGTGACCTCCCTGCTTTGGATGTCCACATACTGGAGCCGCAACATTTTATCTGACCACATGATCTTACTGGCATCGGGTGACCAGCTCAGGCTGTATTTATAGGTGTCTGCGCCGGTGGTCAGCTGAATGGGCTCTTCGCGGCCATCCTGTGCGATGAGGTATATTTCGTCTTCGCCGGTGGCATCGCTGATGTAGGCTATGTAACGGCCGTCGGGCGACCACACCACGTTGCGTTCGTGGACTCCCGAAGTCTGTGTGAGGTTCCTGGTGATGCCGCTCTTGGCTGGCACACTCCAGACATCGCCACGGGCACCGAAAGTGACCCGGTTGCCATCCGGGGCAATGGAAGCGGTGCGTATCATTTCAGAGGCATCTTTTCGCTGGTCACGCCCCATGGCCAGGTCTTCGGCGATGATCACCGGTACCCGGTCAACGGACTCCGTTTCCAGGTCAAAGACGTACAGGTAGCCCCCCTGCTCAAAAATGATGGCATTGTCGCCCAGGGAGGGGAACTTGATATCAAAATCTTCAAAATGGGTCAGTTTCCTTGTTTGCTCTGTGTCCATATCGTACACAAAGAGGTTCATCCGGCCGTCGCGGTCAGACAGGAAGTAAACCAGCTTATCCACCCACATGGGGAAAATATCCTGCGACTGGTGATTGGTGAGGTTTCTTGTGGTTCTGTCGTTCAGGTCATGGTGCCACAGGTCATCGGCCATCCCCCCGGCATAATACTTCCAGGTGCGGAATTCACGAAACACCCTGTTGTAAACAAATTCCTGTCCGTCATCTGAAAAACTGATCCATCCACCCTCCGGCACAGGCAGCTGCTGTGGCAGTCCACCCTGGATGTTCACGGTAAACAAGGCACCCTTGAAGGAATTGAAGGAGCGTTTCCTGGAGCGGAACACGATGTTCTCATTGTCGCGCCATCCCATCACGATGTTGTTGGGACCCATCCGGTCAGACAGGTCATCGCGGCCAAGTGTGGCGGTGTAAGTGAGTCGCTCAGGCACACCACCACCTGCGGGCATCAGGTACACCTCGGTATTACCGTCGTATTGGGCGGTGAAGGCAATATGCTGTCCGTCCGGACTAAAGCGGGCGAACATTTTGTAACCCGGGTGGTTGGTCATCTTGCGCGCTATGCCACCATCACGGGGAACATGATACAGGTCGCCGGCATAGGTAAAGACAACCTGATCGCCGTGAATGGCCGGAAACCGCAGCAAACGGGCTTCTTCGGCGTGAACGAAGGTCACGGCAAGCAAAAACAGGAGCATCAGCAGAAAGGGTTTTTTCATTGTTGCATCTATTAAATGGTAAAACATGGAGTCATTGTGTCAGCAAATGTACATGAATTTTTTTTCAGGCGAAATGACACACAGACGCATCGCTGCCTGATGAAGCCGCAAAGGAGCTGGTTCGCGGGTTGACGGGGTTGGTCTCACCGGATCCGCAAAGGCCGGGTTGCCCGGGCACCATCGCCTGATGGTTAAATAGCATGGATTCAATGGCGTGAAAAAATGCACGAGGTGCTTGAACAAAAACCGGGGATTTCCTGTTGTATTAAAAACGTTCATGAGCACTTTGTTAAATTATTAACATCTTTATAAACCACACAAATCACTTTGATTATGGAAGAAAACAAATCTAACCAGGAAGTAATCAGGATGCCCCTGATTGGAGATGATGCGCCGGCTTTTCGCGCCAAGACCACCATGGGACCGATCAATTTCCCCGAAGATTACAAAGGCAGGTGGGTGATTTTATTTAGTCATCCGGCCGATTTTACCCCGGTATGTACCACGGAGTTCATGACTTTTGCCACGATGCAGGAGGATTTTCGCAGGCTCAACACTGAGCTCATCGGCCTGTCCATCGACAGCATTTATGCCCACATTGCATGGCTTCGCACCATCAAGGAAAAGATTGAGTTTGCCGGCATGAAGAATGTAGAGGTGAACTTCCCGGTGATTGAAGACCTGAAGATGGATGTATCTAAAAAGTTTGGCATGGTGCAGCCCAATGCCAGCACAACACAGGCGGTCAGGGCGGTATTCATCATGGACCCCCAGGCAAAAGTGCGCGCCATACTCTATTACCCACTCAGCACCGGCCGCAACATGGACGAGATAAAGCGTATGATCATCGCCATGCAAAAAGCCGAGGAGGAGCAGATCGCCACACCCGCCAACTGGCAGCCCGGCGATGATGTGATCATCCCGCCCCCCGGATCATGCGGGGTAGCCAAAGACAGGGTGGAAAGCCAGGATGAAGACAAGTACTGCCTGGACTGGTTCATGTGTTTCAAGAAAGAGAAGAAGTAGTCTTTTCATAACTGATTGTTTTTCAAAAGCTCCTGGCGTACACTAGGGGCTTTTTTTTATCTATTGCCCCTTTCGCCGAACAATTCCTTCCCTGGCTTGTTACAAACATTTGTTTAACACAAAATTTGGCTATCTTTACGTTTCCATTAACCTGAGTGTAAGGACAGTTTTTTTATTTACCAAATAAAATGAACATGAGAAAGATGCAACGAATCACAATGATTTTCGCCATGCTGGCCATTTTCACCATCAGCAGCCTGCAGGCCAGGGCGGAGACAGAATTCGCCGAAGGGCAGATCGCCATCAATGCCGGGATAACCTACGGCTTTGACATTGAAGAACCAGGTATCCGCCTGGGTGCTACCTACTTTTTGAACGAAAACATGCGCGTGGGTGGTGACCTCACTTACTGGCTCATTGGTGATGAGACATTTATCGGTACAACATTCTCATTCACCTACCTGGAAATCAACGGGAACTTTAACTACCTGTTTTACAACCAGGATGACCTTGTCTTGTACGGCATAGGGGCGCTTGGCATTCACTACGCCAGTGTGTCCGTTGGGGGTGATAGTGAGTCAGATACTGAACTGGGCCTGGGTCTGGGTGCCGGCGTAGAGTATAACATCGGGCCATTGTCCATATTTGCTGAGCCCAAACTCTTTCTCAGCGGGTTTGACCAGGCAAAATTTAACCTGGGCGTGCGATTTTATTTGTAAGTATCCAATAATCTCTTATATTTGCTACGGATAATCCATTCATCAGACAAACCAAACCAATTGACTATGAAAAAACTACTTCTCTCTGCAGTGCTTGTTTTTCTTGGCCTTTTCGCCGTACAAGCCAACGTAAGCAATTATTTTGTTGACCATGCAGCCCTTGACGTCATGTTCGAACAGGCTGAGCAGGTCGACATGTTTTCCATGAACGCCATGGCACCACTGGCAAGTACCAACGCCACTGTCGTTTCCGAGCCTGATGCGGCCATTGCCTTTATCCTGGCCTGGTTCGTAGGGCCCCTGGGTATCCACCGTGCCTACCTGGGCACATCAACAGGCACCATCATCGCCTATATCCTGACCCTTGGTGGTTGCGGTATCGTGGCTTTTGTTGACTGGGTGGTTCTGCTCATCGGCCTGGTAAATAACGACATTTCAAAATACGTGGACAACCCCAGCTTCTTCATGTGGTAAATCAGTCGTCCAACTGATTGGCCACATCCAGAAGAAACTCACCCATAGCCGCCTGGAATGTTTCCTGGCGGCTATTGTTTTGTCTGATGGCCAGCTCACCCGCCTGCCTGATCCCTCCAAAGTACAATGACTGAAAAGGTCCCAGTCCCATCACCACGCCCGCCACATAATAGGCGTTCCATGCCAGCACCCCAAAACCTGCCAGTGCGGTGAGCTGTGAGGCGAGGTTCAGCGCACCCCAGGCAGGGCTGCCCGCATACCACTGTCCCGCTCCCGGCAAAAAGGTCGACCACATCCTGGCCCGGTGAGGGTCTTTGGGCTCGGGCGGTCCCGGATCCGTCATCAGGTCGTGGTAGCGATCCATGATGCTGACCCGGAGTGCCGTACTGGCTTCTCCGGCCTCCAGCCACTCCAGCACCTGGCCTTTGATCTCCTCGTACTGCTCAAGATCCGCCATGACCAGGCTTCTCAGCAGGAAGGTGCGGGAAGAGGCCTCATGGGCCGGGTGGTGATCCAGCTGCATGAGAAAGGACTCGGCACTTCGCCCATCCCCGTCAAGGTAGGAGCACAGTGCCAGCTGGTAGAGCAATTCCAGGCGGTGAGCATCCTTGACCCTTGCCGTCAGTGACCGCTGCAGGTCGCCGCGTACCTTTGAAAACTCCCCAAGCTGCTTCAGCGCTTCAGCCTTTTGCAAATTGGCCAGCACCCGCTCCGTGGCGTCATCCGACAAATAATATACACGTTCATAGGCGATGCTGGCCTCGAACCACCGGGCGGCGGCCATCAGGCTGTCAGCCCCGGCCATCAATCGATCTGCGGAATTTCCCTTAACGGATGAAAGCGTTACGCAGAGGGATATGCATATCGAACAGAATGCGCTGATCCATTTCATGTCTGAATTCGTTGTTTGCCCGCCTGACGGCTGTCACGCTACCCACGATATTGCCCAGGTAAAAGATTCCCGTCACCGATGCGGAAAGAATAAAAAGCGGATTGCTGCTGCCGCCGCCCCTGTAGAAGTCGTAAGTGGTAAAGCCCAGGGCTGTCACATAAAGAAAGCTGATGATCCCTTCGGCTGATTTGCCTGCGTACACCCTGCCCAGTCCGGGTATGGCGGTGGACAAGACTCCGCCCAGGAAAGGGGACTTGGGTGGGTTGTCAGACAGGGCAAGAAAGTGTTGCTCCATCCGGCGCTCCTCCGCAGCCGTGGCATGAAATTGTCCCCGGAAATGTCCGGCGTGCTGCTGGTAAGACAAATGATCATCCGATAAAAGCGCCATGCCACCCATCTGCAGGTGCCAAATGGCTTCATTCAAGCCCCCGGCTGTTGTCTGAACACCTGCCAGTATACTGATGGCTTCACCGGTCCTGCCCAGGTGGGCTTTGTTATACGCCCCAAAAAAGCGGGCTTTGTGGTAAAGCGGGCTGTCCTCACTAACCCTGAGCAGGAAACCCGCAGAATGTTCAAGCGCCATTTTGCGGTAATGTGCCCATCCCAGGAGGTAATGCAGGGAGTCTGCATGGGGCGGCGGTGGCGGCATCAGCCGTTCCAGCAGAAAGATGCTCTCATCCAGGTCGCCGCGTCCCATCAGGTAGAGGACAAAGTCTATTTCCTGCCGCCACTGACCATCATCCTCCCGACTGGCCATGAAATTTGCGTCCGGCCTGACCTTCCCGCTTGTCACATTCACGGATGACCCGGAAAAAACAGCACCCAGGCTTGTCGTCTCCCCGGGTGGGATCCAGGGAAGGCCGGCACTGGTGGGTTGCCCAATGAGATGACAGCCACCCCCAAGCTGAAAAAAAAGGAGAATGAGGAGGGTGCTTTGGCGAATCAACATCATGAAGGTATTAATGGTCCGTGATTGGGGCGCGTGATGGTTCTCTGCTGTAAAGCTCCACCCCCTCATTGACTTTCCCGCTTTGGGGGTGGAGGTTCAGGGGGTGAATATCCAGTGCCGCCACCCTGTTGCATCGCATGAGGCGATCAGCGGTGGCCGCCACACCCCTGACCAGTCCATATTCGCTGATCAGGCTGATGCTAAAGGAAGAACAGGAGGTGTGATAGAGGCACTCAGAAGGCAGTTGCGGAGAAATGAAGCGCTGATAAACGTACATCATCCCACCCAGTGTCAGTGCCACGGGGTTATATCGTCTCAGGCTGCCTTCGCCGCCTGACTGCATGAAGGAAACACCGCGCAGGTCATTCTCCTGGTTTTGGGACGCAGCCACACGCGCCGACAGCAGATGCCTGTCCCGCTCAACGTCTCCCTGGCTTGAAAAACCAGGGATGGCACAAGTTATTATCAGCGCACAAAGCAAGCACTTAATCAATGATTTTGGCATCTTCAGGAATTTCAAATTCAAACCAGGGACTCACAGCCTGGCGGTTCATATGTACCTCTGACAGCCTCACCCTGCTGATGATGGAGTCGCCACCGGGCAGGTAATTAAACTCCGTGATGGTCATGGGCAGGATGATTTGCGGGAAGACCTCGTAATTGTCATAATACACTTTCTTCACCAGTTTTTGTCCGGCGTCGTAATAGCCTGCGTACACAGGCATGTAATCTTCGTGTACCAGCTCAATGCGGGAAAAGAGATGCCCCAGTGACGCAGGTGGCATCCACTCCGTGATCAGCAAGCCATCCCTGAAGTCCGTACCGCTTTGTGTAAACCCCATGTCGCGCAAGCCCAGGTCATGGGTTTTCCCATGCAGGAAAAAGTATACCAGGTTGTTCTCTGAACTGTATTCGATGCTTTGCCTCCGGTATAATGAGTTATCGGAAGGCCGGTAAATACTCAGCTCGCCATCCCTGTTGGTGATCATTACCTGGTGCTCTGGCTCCTGGAAGACGGTGATCATTTTGCCGTCGAGCGACTGATAGTACAGCTCCGCTTCCAGGGTGGCGGCCTTCCCTCCCTGCAGGCTCTGGCTTTTCATTCGGAGCATTATCCGGTCAACACCGCTAAATGAGTGTGCCGAGAGGAATAGTGCACCCATAAAGGCAATGGCCGTCAGTGTGATAAGTGTCTTTCTGTTCATGCTTCTTCCGGGTGTTTTTTCAACAGGATGCGAAAGGTGGTGCCCTGGTTGATGGCCGAATCCTTCACAAACAACTTTCCTCCATGATAGGTCTCCACAATGCGTTTACTGAGCGACAGGCCCAGTCCCCAGCCCGACTTCTTGCTGGTGAATCCCGGCCTGAAGATGGCTCTCTGTTTGGATGCAGGGATCCCTTTGCCGTCGTCGGATATATCAACGATCACCTCCTTGCCGGCATCTTCCAGTGTGATATAGATGCTCCCTTTGCCTTCCATGGCGTCAATGGCATTCTTAACGATGTTCTCAATGACCCAGCCAAACAAGCTCGGGTTGTGGGGAACAATGAGGGGGTCCGCCGGCGCTGCCAGCTTAAGGGACACCTTCCTGGACATGCGTTTGCGCATGTATTCCACCACCTCGTTAACCGAAGAGGTGATATCCATGACCAGCAGCTGGGGTGGGGATCCAATCTTGGAAAAGCGTTCGGTGATGTTCTCCAGCCGTTTGAGGTCTTTGGCCATCTCTCCGATGGTATCCTGATCCACCCCTTTCATTTTCAAAAGCTCCTGCCATGCCATCAGGGAAGAAAGGGGGGTCCCCAGCTGGTGTGCGGTTTCTTTTGACATCCCCACCCACACCTGGTTCTGTTCCGCGTTACGTGCCACGCTGAACAGCATATAGGCCACGAAGAGAAAGATGCCGATGGCCAGGAATTGTGCCAGGGGGTAATACCTCAGCTGTGTAAGCAGCAGGGAGTTGGTGTAATACACGTAACACTGGCCGTAGATCGGCAGGTGAACGGAGAGGTAACGGTTTTTTCCCGCCATGGAGCGGATCAGCTCGGCCACCTGCGCGTCATCGTCAAAATTGACCCCTTCAATGTTTCCGTGTGCGATCAGCTCCCGTTGCCTCTCATCCACAACAATCACCGGCACATTGGCCGAATTGATCACGATGTCCGATATAAAGGAGTCTATCAGGTCATCCATCACCTCACGCAAGTCGGTAAACACGCGGGAGTCTTGGTAATAGACGTACTGATAGCCTCCGTTGATGGCGAAGCTGAGTGGCTGGTAGCGGGAAAACCGATCGGCCAGCTCTCCGCTAAGCCTGTCATAGCCGGCGTATTTTGTGTCCAGGTTGGCTGTGCTGATCACCTCCCCCGCTTCATTGGTCAGCACCAGGGGGATGGTGGCGTTGCTTTGCAGGATGTTAAGGTAAAAGGTCAATGCATCCCTGTCCTCCTCCCGGTATAGCCGTTCATACACTTCGGTCAGCAGCTTGACCCGTTTTTCTTCCTCATTCTGGATGTCGGCAAACAAGCGTTCACTCTCCAGGAGCAGGGTTTCCCTTTTGCGGATGGCATCTGCCCACAGCTCCACCCGTTGCCTCTCATCATGGGCAATTTGCCGCACCAGGATATCGGTATAATACAATGATGCCAGGATGATTACCGCAGCAAAACCAAGCAAATAGAGTTTCCACCGCTGTTTCTGCGAATAGATCTCCAAACCTGTCAATTGTTTGATAAAGCCCACAATACCTCCTTAACCAAATGCTTAACATGACCAAAATTAATACATTTTTTTGAGCACGATGCAGATCGTGATCATTGTTATCCACCGGGATGGCCCCGCCAAGGCACTGGGCACTGAAGACCCACCTGCTGAATAATTGCAGGCAACTTTGGTGGAGAATCATTACTTTTGCTCCTGCAAACCCAGAAACGTGCACAGATGTCTTTTGTCAGCAAGGT
>SKNE01000132.1 GCA_007120675.1 Bacteroidales bacterium | reverse complement strand
GACTATGGCCGGAATGAGTTCTTCAATGCCTACGCCGGACTGGAGCCCAGGCTGGGATTGCGTTATGCCTTCAGCGATGACCAGAGCCTGAAAGCCAGTTACAACCGGAATGTGCAATACCTTCACCTAGCCAGTTACAGTGACGGCGGTAACCCGCTGGATATCTGGGTGCCCTCATCCCCCAACGTGAAACCACAGGCGGGGCACCAGTTTGCCCTGGGGTATTTCAGGAACCTACAGGCAGGTGAGCGGGTCGTGGAAGCCTCAGCCGAGGTGTTTTACAAGCGGATGTATAACCAGATAGACTTTAAGGAAAATGCCTGGCTGATGTTGAATCCCCGCCTGGAGGGAGAGTTTCGCTTTGGGCGGGCCCGGGCCTACGGTGCTGAATTCTTGTTCCGAAAAAACGAAGGCAATCTCACCGGATGGATCAGCTACACGTGGTCCAGGGCCATGCGCCGGATTGACGGGGTGAATGGGGGCCATACTTATCCCGCCGCCTATGACCGGCCACACAACCTGAATGTGGTGATGAACTATCGCTTCAACCAGCGGGTCAGCCTCTCCGCCACCTGGGTATACTCTACCGGTGCTCCGGTGACACTTCCCATCGGCCGCTTTGAGTATGAGGGACAATATGTGCCTGTCTACGGTGAACGCAATGGCCATCGCCTGCCCGATTACCATCGCCTGGACCTGGGGGCCACCATCAAGAGCCGCAGGAGCAGCCAGGGAGGCTTTTACGGCGAATGGACCTTCAGCGTGTACAATGCCTACTACAGGAAAAATACCTGGATGCTTGACTTCCGCGCCAATGCAGAAGAGCCGGGCCGGATGGATGCCTATAAGGTCTACCTCTTTCCCATCCTGCCATCGGTCACCTATAATTTCTATTTCTGATGGAAGAACCAGGTGTGGGATGGAATCAATGGTTCGCCAAATGAAGAACGACAATCTGTAATGCTATGAAGAACAATACCGTAAACCAAATAATGATCCTGGCACTGATCCTTTTTTCTGCCAGTGGTTGCTCAGAGAAGATTGAGCTGGAGCTGGACGGCATGGATTCACGCCTGGTGATCGATGCCCGTGTAACAAACATTCCCGAACACAACAGGGTGTTGCTGCAGTCGAGCTCCCCTTACCTGGCCAACGAGCCTGCCGAGCCGCTGGAGGGTGCCCTGGTGCGATTGCTGACCGACAAAAGTGTTTGGTACCTCCAGGAGAAAGAGGCGGGAGAGTATGTATTCCCGGAAGAGTTTGCAGGTGAAGCCCCATCTGTTTACGTGATGGAGGTGGAAACGGTTGACGGGGTATACCGTGCTGAGTCGGCCATCAAGGAAGCCATCCCGCTGGACAGCATCTCGGTGAGGCCCCATCCCTGGCTTGCAGACCATCACGAACTGCTGATCCACTTCCAGGATCCCCCCGGAGAGGTCAATCACTATATGTGGCGGGTATACAAAAACGACGTCCTGCTTACGGACAGCATAAGCAAGGTTCCCTTTGCCGACAGTGAGGCCTTCAGTGGCCGCTATGTCAGGGTGCCCATCTACATCATGCAGCCCGAAGACGGTATTCCGGAGGCGGGCGACCGCTTACGGGTGGAGCAATACCGCATCACGGAAGCCTATTTCCACTTCCTGGTGGCCCTTCGCCGCAACCAGGGTGCGGCAGGCGGTCCCTTCGTGGGACCACCATCCAACATCCCCTCCAACTTCGACAGGCAGGCTTTGGGATTCTTCATGACGGCCACCGTGACCAGCAGCAGCACGACGGTCAGGTAAGCGGGGGTATTTCCCGCTTTGCCGTTCGTTGTTTGACTTCAGCAGCCCGCCGTTGCTCATTCGCCCTCACCGACTCCTTGTACCATGCCTGGAAGAGGCCCGTCAGCTGATTATTTCGCAAGCACTGGCAGCCTTCAAGGGGGTGATTTGCCTGTGTTAATCCTGGATAATGGTCACCACCTGGGTGTACACCTCATCCTCGGTATGGATGCGCAACAGGTAGACCCCCTCCGGAAGCTTCCTCACGGAGAGTTCAGCGTTCAGGGCATTTACCTGTATGCTTCTCACTGGCCGTCCTCTCATTTCCAATAGCTCGAGCCTGGTAATCCTTTGATCTGATTCGACGTACAGCAGGTGATTTGCCGGGTTGGGAAAAACCTTGGATGGACCCGCCGTTAACTCATCGACCTGGTCGGTAAAATCAAAGACGGCGATCAATGTGACCTCTTCGGCTGGCATGTTGAAGGTAAAGCTCGCTTCCTCGCTGACCACAATGCCTTCCTCATCCGTCCACCGAACAAAATCCCATCCGCTGGCGGCCTGGGCTGAAACCTCCACCTCGGTTCCTGCAGGGTACTCACCTTCCCCTTCCACCGCCCCCCCCTCTTCCGGATATGCTTCCAGGGTGAGCGGGTAATGGGCCAGCTCAAAATTGGCGGTGAGCGCGATGTCTTCAGCAGGCATGGTGACAGTGGCGGTGGCGGATCCGGAATCATCCAGGAAGGCCACATCACCTGTCCACTCCATGAACAGCCATGCCGTCACGGGCATGGCCGCAATCTCTACTTGCTGTCCTTCGGCATAGACCCCCTCTCCTGAAACCGTACCCCCTTCTTCGGGTGAAGCGGTTAGTGTGAGGTTGTAGCCCGGCATAAAGCCCTGGCTGAACACAGACACAAATACATCGTAACCGCCGTTGTGCCATTCGTTGAATGCACCGGGCGTTGTGGGAAAGTCGCTGGAAAATGTCCAGCCTGCCAGGTAAAGGTTGCCATCGTCGTCGAAAAGCAGTCTGCTGGCTTCTTCAAAAGAGCTGCCACCGAGGAAGGTGGAGTACAGCAGTTCGCCCAGGTCCGGGTCGAACACGCTGACAATCACCTGCCGTGTGCCGGTGAACACTTCATTGAAGGCGCCCGGAGTGACCGGATAATCATTGGAGGAGGTGAAGCCGGTGATGTAAACGTTGCCTTGGTGGTTGAGGGCGATGTCATTGGCATAGTCCCAGGTGTTACCCCCGATGTAGCTTGCCGAAAGAAGCTCACCCAGGTCCGGGCTAAAGACGCTGACGAATGCGTCCCTGTAAGCACTGAAGGAGGTTTCGTAGGCCCCCTCCGTTGCCGGAAAATCGCTGGATCTTGTCATCCCGGAAACGTAGATATTATCTGCCGCATCCAGTGTTATGCTGAGCCCGTAGTCTTCGTGGCTGCCCCCTATGAAGGTTGAATGGAGAAGCTCACTGAGGTCCTGGCTCAGCAGGCTGACAAATCCATCCCAGGTCCCCCCGTTATGTGTTTCGTCG
>SKNE01000276.1 GCA_007120675.1 Bacteroidales bacterium | reverse complement strand
TGGTTCACCTGCACCTGGTCTACGATATGCTCTACTACTCCCGTGGTGGGTCCGGTCACCATGATCTCATCCCCCAGTGACAGGTCGCGGGTCTCCAGCTTGATCTCGGCGACCTGCAGCCGCGAAAAATAATTGGTCACTTTCCCCAGGTATTGTTTCTTGCGGGTGGACTGCGACCCGTAGCGCTCAGACCACTCCCCCATCTTGCGGCCCAGGTAATAGCCATCCCAGAAGCCCCTGTTGAAGACCCCTTTCAGGCGATCTGTCCACCCCTCCACCTTTTCCCTGCTGTAGCTGCCCTCCTCCACCGCGGCAACAGCCTCCCGATAGCAGGATGTCACCGTCTTCACATAATCGGCACTGCGTCCGCGCCCCTCGATCTTGAAGACCGACACCCCTGCTTTCATGATCTTGTCGATAAAGCCAATGGTGCATAGATCCTTGGGCGACATGATGTACTGGTGGTCCACCTCCAGCTCGTAGCCCTCCTCCCTGTCGGTGACCAGGTAGGATCGCCGGCACAGCTGCAGGCAGGCCCCCCGGTTGGCAGAATAATTCATGTTGTCCAGGCTCAGGTAGCATTTGCCACTCACGGCCATGCAGAGGGCGCCGTGCACGAATACCTCCAGGCGTACCAGCTCGCCGTGGGGACCGCGGATCCCTTCCTCGTTGATCCCCTGCCAAATGCGGTACACCTGCTCCAGCGACAGCTCCCTGGCCAGCACCATCACATCGCCGTAGCGGGCATAAAAACGAAGGGCCTCCAGGTTGGTGATGTTGCACTGGGTGCTGATATGCACCCGCAGGCCCTGCTCGCGGGCATAGCGCATCACCGACACATCGGAAGCGATGATGGCGGTGATGCCGGCAGCCCTGGCTTCATCCACCGTGCGGCGCATGTCATCCAGCTCTTCATCGTATATGATCGTATTCAGGGTCAGGTACGATTTGATCCCGTTTTCCCGGCAGATCCCAACGATGCGGTGCAGGTCATCCATATCAAACTTCCGGGCCGAACGGCTGCGCATATTGAGTTCGCCCACACCGAAATAGACGGCATCTGCACCGCCCTGGATGGCTGCCATAAGGGATTCATAGGAGCCCACCGGCGCCATGATCTCCACGGAAGTGATCTTGCTTTCAGACATCATCATTTCACTTTAATGCAAAAATACCCATTATGCCTATCTTTGCAGAAAAAAAAATGAAGAACCGATCCGTCATGTTCCAGGACCTGGGGTCCATGGCCTACAAAGAGGCGTGGGATTACCAGGAAGAGCTGTTCAAGGGCATCGTGGACATAAAGATGCACAACAGGCAGGCGCCCGGTGATGCATCACCCACCCCCAACTACCTGCTTTTTTGTGAGCACCCCCACGTATACACCCTGGGCAAGAACGGCTCGGAGAACAACCTGCTGGTGAACATGCTGGAGCTGCAGAACAAGGAGGCAACCTTTTTTAAGACCAACCGCGGGGGCGACATCACCTATCACGGGCCGGGGCAGATCGTGGGCTATCCCATCCTGGACCTGGATAATTTTTCGCCCGACATTCACCAGTATGTGTTTAACCTGGAGGAGGCCATCATCCGCACCATTGCAGAGTATGGCTTAGAGGGTGGCAGGCTCGGGGGTGCTTCGGGTGTGTGGCTGGATCCCAAACAATCGGCCAAGGCGCGGAAGATATGTGCCATTGGCATACGGAGCAGCAGGTGGGTCACCATGCACGGCTTCGCCTTCAACGTCAACACAGACCTTAGCTATTTTGAACTGATCAATCCCTGCGGCTTCACCGATAAGAAAGCCACCTCCATGGAGAGGGAGCTGGGCCGGACGATGGACATGGCAGAGGTGAGGGCCCGCCTGAAACACCACCTGGCCCAGGTGATCGGAATGTCGTACATTTAAACACCAGCGCCCTGCATGCGGTTGGCTTTGAGTCCCACGGACAGATGGCCATGAACCCGGCGGCAAGATCGCCTCTCCGCAGGCAGCCGACTATAGCGGCGGTCCCGGCTTCCTTCAAACCGCTCAGGCCCCGGGCGCGTTCCGCAGCACCTCCAGGGTGAGGTCCCAGAACTTTTCCACCGTGCTGATCTCCAACCTTTCGTCGGGTGAGTGGGCGCCCCTCATGGTGGGTCCGTAGGAGATCATGTCCATGCCTGGGTATTTCTCCCCGATGATCCCGCATTCCAGTCCCGCGTGAATGGCCAGCACCTTGGGTTCTTGCTTGAACAGCCTTTTGTGGGCTTCCCTTGTGATCTCCAGTATGCGTGAATCCATATTGGGTGTCCACCCCGGGTATCCGTCGCCATGCCTGACTTTGGCTCCTGCCAGTTCAAATACGCTGGCCACCATGTGGGCGATGTCGTTTTTCCCTGTGGTGACCGAGCTGCGCTGACTGGTCACCGCGATCACCTCCTTATCCGTCATCTTCACCGAAGCCAGGTTGGTGGATGTTTCCACCAGGTCGGGGATGTCCGGCGACCAGGCCATGACGCCGTGGGGGCAGCCATAGAGGGCGTTAAGCAGCTTTGTTTGCGTACCGTAATCCACCAGGGTGTCAGGCATGATGCCTTCCTTGAGTTGGATCTGCAGACCGGGCTCGTTGGTCTTCATCGACGCCTTGATCTCTTCTCCCAGCTCACGGATCAGCGTTTGCATAGCAGAGCGGTGGCGTTTGGGGATGGTAAAGGAGGCAAAGGCTTCCCTTGGGATGGCATTATGCAGGTTGCCCCCTTTGATCTCTGCCAGGCGCAATTCATACATCTTGCTCGCATTCCACAGGAGGCGGTTCAATACCTTGATGGCGTTTCCACGGCCTTTATGGATGTCATCGCCGGAGTGTCCCCCTTTGAGTCCGGTGACAGAGAGCTGAAACGCTTCGTGGTCGGCTTCCGGCTTCACCCGCTCGTAATGGAAGGTAACCAGGGTATCGATCCCACCGGCGCAGCCGATAAACAGTTCGCCATCATCTTCTGAGTCCAGGTTCAGCAGGATGCGCCCCTTGACAAAGTCCTTTTCCAGGTTGAAGGCCCCGGTGAGGCCAGTCTCTTCGTCGACGGTGAAAAGGCATTCCAGCGGACCGTGCTCCAGGCTGCCGTCTTCGAGGATGGCCAGTTGCGCAGCCACCCCTATGCCATTGTCTGCACCCAGGGTGGTTCCTTTTGCTTTCACCCAGCCATCTGCGATCACCGGCTGTATGGGATCCTTGTCGAAGTCGTGCTCCACCCCTTCATTTTTCTCACAGACCATGTCCACGTGGCTCTGCAAGACGATGGTGGCGCGATCTTCATAGCCCGGTGCGGCGGGCTT
>SKNE01000275.1 GCA_007120675.1 Bacteroidales bacterium | reverse complement strand
GCCCTTCAAACCCCAACAGCGAATGAGTAAACTGGAAGAATATTTTGCCCCTTTTCGCCGCAACATCATCGGCATCGATCAGCAGTATGAAAGTCCCTACGGCAAACAAAAGATCATCTACGCCGACTGGATAGCCAGCGGCCGTTTGTACGGACCCATCGAGCGACAGATGGTGGAGCATTTTGGGCCCTTTGTGGCCAATACACACACCGAAGCAAGCGAAACAGGGACGGTGATGACCAATGCCTATCACCATGCACACAAGCTCATTAAGCAGCATGTGAACGCAGGCAGGGAGGATGTGATTATCACGGCAGGAAGTGGCATGACCACGGTCATCAATAAGTTCCAGCGGATGCTGGGTCTGCGCGTATGCGGAGAGCTGGCGCACCAGGCCTGCCTGAAAGAGCATGAGCGACCGGTGGTCTTCCTCACACACATGGAACACCACAGCAACCACACCTCCTGGTTCGAAACAATGGCGGATGTGGTGCAGCTGGAACCCGGACCCGGACTCCTCATCGATACGGAAATGCTCCGAAGTGAGCTGGAAAAATACAAAGACCGGAAGTTGAAAATCGGCTCATTTACCGCCTGCAGCAATGTAACCGGCATAGAGACCCCGATCCATGAACTGGCACGCATCATGCATGAGTACGGGGGGGTAGCCGTTGCAGACTATGCGGCTTCGGCACCTTATGTGGACATCAACATGCACCCCGGAGATCCCATGGAAAAGCTGGATGCGGTGATGTTTTCTCCCCATAAGTTTCTCGGTGGACCGGGCACCTCCGGCGTGCTAGTCTTCGACTCATCTTTTTACACCAGCAAGGTGCCCGATAACCCCGGTGGCGGAACGGTCGACTGGACCAACGCCTGGGGTGAGTACAAATACATCGATGACATAGAAGCCAGGGAAGATGGTGGCACACCCGGCTTCCTGCAGGCCATCAGGACGGCCCTTTGCATTGACCTGAAGAACCAGATGGACACCCAAAAGATCCGGGAGCGGGAAAATGAAATGCTTGAGATGCTTTTTGATGGCATCCGGAGCATCCCCGACACCCATATCATGGCCGACAACGTGGAAGAGCGCCTGGGGGTGGTTTCCTTTTACTTTGATCACATCCATTACAACCTGGTGGTGAAGCTGCTTAGCGACCGTTTCGGCATCCAGGTAAGGGGTGGTTGCGCCTGCGCCGGAACTTACGGACACTTCCTGCTAAATGTGGATTACGAGCTTTCACGCCAAATCACCGAAAAGATCAATACCGGCGACTTGAGTGACAAGCCCGGGTGGATCCGCATATCGGTCCATCCCACCACCACCAACGGGGAAATCCGCGCCATCATCGGGGCACTGAGAGATATCCACACCCACCATAAAGAGTGGGAAAAAGATTACACATACGAAAGAAAAAGGAATGAGTATGTCAATAAGCGGATGCCTGCACAAAATATTGACCTGGTCAAGAGCTGGTTCCATCTGCCACAGGTACGTTGATGGCAATTCCTTCTCACTGTAAGCACCCTGTTTTATCGCGCCGGCTCGCCAGGCCACAAAATACCGCGGCCCCCGGGCGATTTCCCGAAGAACCATAAAACAACGTGCCGGGGGTCAGTTGCTGAAAAGCCTTTGCAGCTTCTTTAGCTGCGCATCCCAAACCCGCTGGTTGAAATCCATGTCGTTTTCGTCCGATTGATCGGTGATGAGCAAGGCTACTTCCGACGACACCGGTTCGTTCCGGATCTGCATCTCCATGCTGTGCTCCTCCTGCCCCAGCTCATCCAGCCAGGCAAACTGAACAAACTCGTTTTCCTTGCTCCTGAGCAATCGGGCTTTCTGTTCCGATCCCTCCCATTTGAAAACAAACACATTCTCTCCTTCCACTGTCACCATATCAGCAAACCAGCGCGACAATCCTTCAGGCGTTGATATGGCGGTGTACAGCAGCCGCGGTGTCGTTTTAAACCCGTATTCCAGGGTGAATGATGTGAGAGCGCTCATGGCCATGAATGTTTATCTACACACTGCAATATACGAAAAAAACCCATCTGCCGGCAGACGGGGGGCTTTTTTTATTCCGGAATGTGTCATTGGCCCCGGTTGCTGCACGGGTAGCAGATCAACAAGGCAAATATGTGTAGCTTTGCAGCCTCAATGCGGGCCATGAAAGATTCGTCGCAAAACAAGTTCCTTGTCTATACCCTGGTTTGCCTGGCGGTAATCTTCTGGGGTGTGTCTTACGTGTGGACAAAGCTTGCGTTTGAATTCTACAAGCCCATCACCGTGATGCTCATCAGGCTCAGTATTTCAGCCACCCTGCTTACCCTCCTGTTCCGGGTAATGAAACTGGGGGAGCGTGTTGAAAGGGCCGATTACAAGGCATTTTTCTGGCTCTCTGTCTTTTCCCCTTTCTTTTACTTTATCGGCGAAAACTTTGGTGTCTATCATGTGTCACCCACCGTGGCCGCAGTCATCATTGCCACCATTCCCGTTTTTGCCCCGCTCCTGGGCTACGTGGCCTTCCGGGAGAGGGTTAGCTGGCTGAACGTGCTGGGCTTTATCGTGTCGTTCATGGGTGTCCTGGTGATGGTCCTGGATGCTGACCTCCGCCTGACTGCCTCCCCCATCGGCATATTCTGGCTCTTCTTTGCCGTTGTGTCAGCGCTTGTCAACGTGATTTTTCTGAAGAGACTGGCCATCAAATACTCATCATTTACCATCATCCGTGTGCAGAATATCCTGGGGGCCCTGTTTTTCCTTCCCGTCTTTTTGGTGATGGATGCCGGGGAGTTCATCCACATCAGGCCATCCTGGCAGGCAGTGGGTGCCCTGTTTGCCCTGGCAGTGTTCGGATCCACCCTGGCCTTTATGTTTTATACCAGCGGCGTGCGGGCCATCGGCATTGCGAGAACAGCTATCTTCACCAACCTCATTCCTGTCGTGACAGCCATCACCTCTTTCATCTTCCTCAAAGAGATGATCGACATGAACCGAATTGCCGGGATGATCATTGTGATCACGGGACTCCTCATGACCCAGGTAAGCAGGCTGCGCCGGGGAAAAAAGCAGAAGGGACCCGGTGGCCTGGCATAAATGTCACTCCATGTTTTTTTCGTGAAAGCACTTGTTTTTTCATTTCCTTTACTATCTTTGCAAACCCAAAATCGGGGCCCAGTTGCCCTCACCGGGGAAGCCCGGACGCATCGCAACGAGGACAAATGGTCATTCCGGGTACCAGGGTACTTTGCGATGTCTGGGTTAGGGCGCACCAGCGCCAGTAAGGCGGGGTAGCTCAGGTGGTTAGAGCGTC
>SKNE01000009.1 GCA_007120675.1 Bacteroidales bacterium | reverse complement strand
GAAAAAGTCATTCATGGTGATGACCATCCTGGGACCCATCCTGATGGCGGCCATCATTATCGTACCCGTGATCGTTGCCCAGCTGTCGGACAGTGAATACTCCGTGGCCATCGTGGACGATACGGGACTATTCGGCGATGCCTTTGAGCAGGTCGACAATATCCACTTCATCCAGGTGGCATCCAACATTGAAACGACCATACAGTGGATGCACGATGGCCGCTTCGATGCCGTGCTGCACATCCCCTCCATCGCCTTTGAGGCCCCGTCCAGTCTTCGCCTGTTTTCTGAAAAATCGGTGAACCTCAATGCCAAGTTGGTGGTGGAAAACATACTGAAGCTGGAGTTCGAGAGCCTCAAGCTTGCCCACGCAGGAATAGACGAAAGGGTGCTGAGGGACATCGAAACGCCCATCAGCATTCAGAGCATCCGGATCAGGGACGATGGTGAACTGATCACTGACTACCCGGAGATCAGCATGGGGCTGGGCTTTATCAGCGGACTGCTGATTTACATCTTCATCTTTCTCTTTGGCTCACAGGTTTTGCGTGGGGTCCTGGAGGAAAAGACAAGCCGCATCGTGGAGATCATCGTCTCCTCTGTCAAGCCCTTCCAGCTTATGATGGGGAAGGTCATAGGGGTTGGCATGGTGGGGCTGTTCCAGTTCCTGATATGGGTGGTACTGACCTTTGTGATCGTGGGGGTGTTTCAGCTGGCTGCGCCCGACCTGTTTCGCTTCACCCCCGATGAGCAGGTGTTTATCAGCAGCAGCCAGGTGCTCAGCATAGAAGAAATGGAAAGGCAAAAGGAGCATATACAGCAATACGACACCCTGGCCGGTGAGCTGATGGAGGGGATAGCAGCCATCAACTTCCCGGTGATGATCCTGTCTTTCATCTTTTTCTTCCTGGGAGGTTACCTGCTCTACGCAGCCCTCTTCGCCGCCATTGGCTCGGCGGTGGACAATGAAGCGGATACACAACAGTTCATGCTTCCGGTCACCGTGCCCCTGCTGCTGTCAATCATCATGGCACAGATGGTGATCATGAACCCTTCAGGGCCCGTGGCAACCTGGCTGTCGCTCATTCCACTCACCTCACCCGTGATCATGATGGTACGGATCCCCTTCGGGGTCACCTGGGCCGAGCTGGCCCTTTCAGCCACACTGCTGATCCTTGGTTTCATAGCAACTACCATGCTGGCGGCCAGGATTTACCGTACAGGCATCCTGATGTATGGCAAGAAAACCACTTACAAGGAGTTGTGGAAGTGGATCAGGCAAAGCTGAGGCATTCAGCCATTCTTTATCTTTGAAAAAAAAACCTTATGCCAAAGATTCTCGTCATAGATGATGAACGGAGTATCCGTAACACCCTGAAAGACATACTCGAGCATGAAAAGTACACGGTCATGCTGGCCGAGGATGGAACAGAGGCCCTGGAACAAATGGGAAAAGGGCCCTATGATGTGATCCTGTGCGACGTGAAGATGCCCGGCATGGATGGCATCGAGCTGCTGGACAAGCTAAGGGAAGAAGACCCGGATGCCACCGTGGTGATGATCTCCGGCCACGGCACCATCGATACCGCCGTGGAAGCGATCAAAAAGGGAGCCTTCGATTTCATTGCCAAGCCCCTTGACCTGAATCGCCTGCTGATCACCATCCGGAACGCCATGGACAAAAGCCAGCTGCTGAGCGAGACCAGGGTGCTGAAGCGCAAGGTGAGCAAGACATACGACATGGTGGGAGAATCAACCGCCATACAGCGCATCAAGGAGATGATTGAACGGGTGGCGGGAACTGATGCCAGGGTCTTCATCACCGGGGAGAATGGAACGGGAAAGGAGCTGGTTGCCCGCTGGCTGCACGAACTCAGCGCCAGGTCGAAGGGGCCGTTCATTGAGGTAAACTGTGCCGCCATCCCCTCCGAACTCATTGAGAGTGAATTGTTCGGACATGAGAAAGGCAGTTTTACCAGCGCTGTAAAGCAGAAAAAAGGCAATTTTGAGCTGGCCAGCGGAGGCACCATCTTCCTCGACGAGATAGGGGACATGAGCCTGGCTGCCCAGGCCAAGGTCCTGCGAACGCTGCAGGAAAACAAAATCACCCGGGTGGGCGGAGAAAAGGAGATCTCAGTGAATGTGCGTGTTGTGGCCGCCACCAACAAGAACATCCAGGAAGAGATCCGCGCCGGACGATTCAGGGAGGACCTGTACCATCGCCTGAGCGTCATCCTGATTCACGTTCCCACCCTCAATGAGCGCGAAGAGGATATCCCCCTGCTGGCAGAACATTTTCTTGAAGAGGTGCTGAACGAACAGAGCATGCCCCCCAAACTGTTTTCAGAGGGAGCACTGGATGAGCTGAAAAAGATACACTGGACAGGCAATATCCGGGAGCTCAGGAACGTGGTTGAGCGCCTGGCCATACTATGCGACAAGGAGATCACTGCGGCCGATGTGCAACAGTTCGCCCAGCCCCTCAGCGGCATCAGGCAATGAGGGTCTCCTCGGCCGGGCTTGCCATGGGGCATTGATCATCTTCCTCAGGGGTGCAGTGGGGTCAGCGCCCTTGTTTCCCGAAAGAACAAGAGGGCGTCATACCTCAGCGGAACAATGGTTTGGACGTATTGACGCGGGTCATTCCTGGGGTCATAAACCACCCCGATGGCGCGATTGCCCATGGGTTGCATGAAGGCTTCATGGGTCCGGTCGGTATCGTCGAAGAGCAGGTAAAAGCTTTCCTCGCCCGTTCGCTCAAAATATCCCTCGATGCTGTTCGCAGGCGCTTCTGGCACCTCCATCTTCTGCCTGCGATCGCCCCAGGAGGCCCCTGCCTTCACCTCCCCTTTGTAGGTGGAAAACCCCACCAGGAACACATTGTCAGGACCCAAATCCACGCGGGCCAGCTGACCAATGTTCTCCTGCCGGCGCTGCTGCATTTCAGTGAAACGGGCGTCCCCGATATGGGTGTTGTGCGCCCAAACGATCCCTTGTGATTCAGGGCCATACATATCAAGCAAACGGTTCACTGTCATGTGCATGTAATTCACCCGGCTGTTCCAGGAGCTGGCATCCTGCCGGGTCAGGGACAAACGGTAGAACTTCTCTGCGTGTTTAAGGACGAGCGCATTCTGTAAGAGGTCAAAGTACTCGTGGTCCTCCAGCTGATCCAGGCGGTGTCTCTCATCCCTCAGCAAGTCCACCACCCTGGACAGCGGTAACACACAGTCGCCCGCCCCCCGCGCCACAGCCTGTGCATACTGCCAGCTGTCACCACCGTAAGCCTCGAAACAGGTATAATGGGCGCTCACCTGCTGGTACAATTCCCTGTCGTGATGGGCGAGGATCTCCTTTACCCGCGAAAGGGAGCGCCATTCATCATAGACATCTTTTCCGTAAAAGCCTGCACGCTCTCCGGGAGGCCTGCCGGCATTGTATTCGCGCATCCATTCGGCCAGCGCCAGCACCTCCTCATTGCCCCACATCCACAAGGGCCACCGGTCAAGCCCCATCAGCACCTCTTGCGCACTGCCGGCTGCACCCGGCATGTGTTTCACATAACGGTTCAGCTCGTACAGGCTGGCCCAGTCGCCCTCCACGGCAATGAACCGGAATCCATGCTCAGCGATCAGGCGACGGCTGATGCTGTCGCGCCAAGCATAATACTCATGGGTGCCGTGGCTGGCTTCGCCCAGCAAAACCAGCCTGCGTTCACCGGCCATGTGGATCAGCCTGTCGAGATCAGCGGCATCGTTCAGCGGCAGGGCCCTGGACTGGATAAAGGCCAGCAGATCGTTGGGTTCTCTTTCTTCTGCCTGCACACAGGAACAGGCCAGGAAAAGGGCAAACAACATCCATTTGAAAAGTTTCATGTGGGAAAGATTCATTTGTATTTATTTGTGCAGGACCAAAATACAAAAAAAACGGTGACGGGAGAATCCCTGGTCCGCACGCACCAAAACCGGCGGCCGCATTATTTATTTTTCTTTTGTTGAAACAAAAAAACTTCTTACCTTTGCAGGCCTGAAAACACAAATACAAGCCACTGAAACAAAGTATTGACGAATATGTACTTAAGCACAGAGATCAAGAAGAACATTTTTAAGGAGCACGGCGGCAGCGAAGCCAATACCGGGTCTCCCGAAAGTCAGATCGCACTCTTTACGCACCGCATCAGTCATCTGACCAATCACTTAAAATCCAACAAGAAAGACATTAGCACCCGCCGATCACTGGTGTTGCTGGTGGGCAAGCGCCGCAAACTCTTGAACTACCTGAAAGAGAACGACATCGAAAGATACAGGGCCATCATCAAGAAGCTTGGCCTGAGGAAGTAGGCAAGATCATAAAAAAACAGGCAATTAGCATTAATTGCCTGTTTTTTTATCTAAACATGTAAATGTTTCATATATTTAAAGACGAAAGAAGAGTAAGATGAGCAAACAAATTGGCATTCAGAAGAAGATTGAATTGGGTGATGGGAAGGTCATCACCCTGGAAACCGGCAAGCTGGCCAAACAGGCCGACGGTTCCGTGGTCGTCCGTATGGGCGACACCATGTTGCTGGCCACGGTGGTGGCCAGGTCAGAGGTAAAGGAGGGTCAGTCCTTCCTGCCCTTATCTGTAGACTACCAGGAAAAATATGCGGCAGCCGGACGGTTCCCCGGTGGTTTTTTCAAGCGTGAAGCGCGTCCGTCGGAGCACGAGATATTGATATCCCGTTTGGTGGACAGGGCTTTGCGTCCCATGTTTCCTGACTATTACCAGGCTGATACACAGGTGCTGATCTCCCTGATATCTGCAGGCAAGGACACCATGCCTGATGCATTGGCCGGACTGGCCGCTTCGGCTGCCCTCAGTGTGTCGGACATCCCCTTCAACGGCCCCATATCGGAGGTGCGCATTGCCCGCATCGATGATGCGTTCGTCGTGAACCCGGGAATGAAGGAGCTGGAGTCAGCGGATATCGACCTGATCGTGGCGGGAACGCTCGACAACATCGTGATGGTGGAAGGCGAGATGAAAGAGGTGTCGGAAAGTGACCTGCTTGAAGCCATTAAAGAAGCCCACGTGGCCATAAAGATACAGTGCCAGGCACAGATCGACCTGGCTGATGAGGTGGAGAAATCCAAAACAAAACGTGAGTATCCGCCCCAGGATGCCGACGAAGACCTCTACAAGGAAATGCATGACGGTCTCTACCAGAAACTGTATGATATTGCCAGCCAGTGCATCAGCGACAAGCATTTGCGCAGGGAGACCTTTGACAACGTACTGGCAGAATACATGGAGGGGCTCAGCGAAGAGGAACAGGAGGAAAAAGGGGGACTGGTCAAGTCCTACTTTGGCGACATCCAGAAAAAAGCCATCCGCCATTTTGTGCTGGATCACAAGAAGCGTATCGATGGCCGTCAGCCCGATGAGATCCGTGACATATGGACCGAGGTAAACTACCTGCCTGCAGCCCACGGTTCAGCCATTTTCACCCGTGGGGAGACGCAGTCGCTGACCACCGTGACACTGGGAACCAAACTGGATGAACAAACCATCGACGGGGCGGTGATAGAAGGGAAAAGCAAGTTTTTGCTGCACTACAACTTTCCCCCATTCAGCACCGGCGAGGTAAAAATGATGCGTTTCACCAGCCGCCGGGAGATCGGACACGGAAACCTGGCCATGCGGGCGCTGAAACCTGTACTGCCCAACGGCAACGACAACCCCTACACCGTCCGGGTGGTATCCGACATACTTGAATCCAACGGCTCCTCTTCCATGGCCACAGTGTGCGCAGGCACCATGGCCCTTATGGATGCCGGGGTGAAGATTGCCAGGCCGGTATCGGGCATCGCCATGGGCATGATCGCCGACCCGGAAACCGGTAAATACGCCATCCTGTCTGATATCCTGGGCGACGAAGACCACCTGGGAGACATGGACTTTAAAGTGACAGGCACCGCGGATGGGATCACTGCATGCCAGATGGACATCAAGATCGATGGACTGCGTTACGAGGTCCTGGAAGAAGCCCTGGCACAAGCCCGTAGCGGACGACTGCATATCCTGGCCGAGATGGAAAAAACCATCGCCGAGCCCAGGGCCGATTACAAGCCCCATGTACCGCGCATTGTGAAACTCACCGTACCCAAAGAGTTCATCGGTGCCATCATCGGACCGGGAGGAAAGGTGATACAGGAACTGCAGAAGGAAAGCGGCAGCACCATCGTGATTGAAGAGGTGGGTGACTACGGCGTGGTGGATATCGTGTCGGAGAACAAGGATTCCATCGACTTTGTGGTGGACCGCATCAAGGGCATCATTGCCGTACCCGAAATAGGCCAGGTTTACCAGGGAAAGATCAAGAGTATCGTTCCCTTTGGCATGTTTGTGGAGATCCTGCCGGGCAAGGAAGGCCTGCTGCATATCAGTGAGATCGAATGGAGACGCCTTGAAAAGGTGGAAGACAGCGGATTTAAAGTCGGTGAGGAGATTGAGGTGAAATTGCTGGATGTGGATAAAAAGACCGGCAAGCTGAAACTCTCCCGGAAAGCCCTGCTCCCCCGCCAGGACAGACCTCACAGGCAGAATAGCTGATCATTTTTTTAACGATTTTTTAACGAGGCCTGCTTATTTTTGCAGCAGGCCTCGTTTTTTTGTTTATTATTGCCTCAATGTATTCTCCTTCTAAGAACCTATGACCATGCGGCAGCTGAAAATCGTCAAACAGGTCACCAACAGGGATACGGCATCCCTGGACAAGTACCTCCAGGAGATCGCCAAGGTGGGGCTGATTTCTGCAGAGGAAGAGGTTCGTCTTGCACAGCGCATACGCAAAGGGGACAAAGTGGCGCTGGAAAAGCTGTGCAAGGCAAACTTGCGCTTCGTGGTATCGGTATCCAAGCAATACCAAAACCAGGGACTGAGCCTGCCTGACCTGATCAATGAGGGGAACCTGGGACTGATGAAGGCGGCTGAACGGTTTGATGAAACCAAGGGCTTCAAATTCATCTCCTATGCCGTCTGGTGGATCAGGCAGTCGATTCTGCAGGCCCTGGCCGAACAAGCCCGTATCGTTCGCCTGCCACTCAATAAAATAGGGACCATCAACAAGGTGAACAAGGCCTTCGGCCAGCTGGAACAAAAGCATGAAAGGGAACCCAACGCGGAAGAGGTGGCCGAACTGCTCGACATCACCGTGGAGGAAGTCAGGGATGCCCTTAAGCACGGCGGCCGTCACCTCTCAATGGATGCACCGCTGCTGGAAGGGGAAGAGTCAGATATGTACGAGGTGATCTACAATGAAGACGACGCCAATACACCGGAAAACAGCCTCCTTTACGAGAGCCTTAAGAACGAGATCGAACGCACCATCGCCACCTTGCCCGACAGGGAGGCAGAGGTGATCGTACACTATTTCGGACTCAATGGGCTTCAACCCCACACCCTGGAGGAGATCGGCGAAAAGCTGAACCTCACCAGGGAAAGGGCGAGACAAATCAAAGAGCGGGCCCTGCGACACCTGAAGCAGGCCTCCAAGTGCAAGATTCTGAAAACCTACCTGGGCTGATTACGCCACCAGGACAACCAACAACGCACCAGGCATGCAACACCTTGTAGCCCCCTCCTTGCTGGCGGCCAATTTCCTCCGGCTGGAAGAAGATATCAGGATGGTGAACCGGAGCGAAGCTGACCTCTTCCATGTGGATGTAATGGATGGTCATTTCGTCCCCAACATATCCTTCGGTTTCTCCATCATCAGGCAGATTCGCTCGGTGGCCACCAAACCGCTGGATGTGCACCTGATGATCAGCGAGCCAGACCGTTACCTGGAAGATTTCCGTGATGCAGGAGCTGACTGGCTGAGTGTGCACTATGAAACATGCGCACACCTGCACCGCAGCATTCAGCGCATCAAAAGCCTTGGCATGAAAGCGGGGGTGGTGATCAACCCACACAACCCCGTGAGCCTGCTAAGCGATATTTTGCCTGAAGCAGACCACGTACTGCTCATGTCGGTGAACCCGGGATTTGGCGGACAGGCATTCATCGATTCAACCTACAATCGCATCCGGACATTGCACGAGATGAAGAAAAGCCTCAACCCAGGCTTACTGATCGAAGTGGATGGCGGAGTGGACCTGCAAAATGCTCCCGGGCTGGTAGAAGCGGGTGCCAATATCCTGGTGGCGGGCAGCAGCATCTTCCGTTCAGACGATCCGGCAGCCACCATCACCCGGCTGCGACGCAAGCATCCGCAGGTTCCCGGGTAATGGGGCACCCTCCAGTCCCCGGCAGGCCACGCTACTCCCCCGCACTGCCGTGCCAGAAGCCGCGGTATCCCGACCAGACCAGGACAGCGGCTATCAGCAGCAGCAAAATACCCACCAGGTGAAAGCTTCGGTACAGACCACCTATCCCCACCAGGGGTTGCAATAGAATGGGCGACAAAAACATGCCCAGGAATATAAAGGTGTTCAGGTACCCCACCAGGGTGCCGCGTATGGGTGCCGGTGCCAGGTTCACCAGCCACAGGTTCACATTGGCCATCTGCATGCCAAAACCCAATCCGCACACCAGGATGCCCGCCACCATCATGGCGTAAGACTGACTGGATCCGATCAGGCCATAACCCATGGCCACCAGGACGTAAACCAGGGCCATCAGGAAAGGAAAATCCAAATGCCGCTTCACCCTTGAATAATTGAATGCCGTCAGCATGGCGGTGATGTTCATGCAGGCAATGGCAATCCCCACCCCCGTGCTGCTCACTCCATCCAGGGCACTTAGCATAAAGGGCATCTGGACAGGAATCATATAAAAAACCGCAAAGGAAAAAAAAGCGATCCCGTATACCCAGAAGGCCCTGGAGGGAATGCGCCTGAGCAATGAGAGGCTGATCAGGCTGATCTTCCCGGCCGGTTTTGCCCTTTCCGGCTCATTGACCGACAGGTAGGCCATCAAAAAAATCACCAGGGAGAAGCTGTAGATCATGAAGGGATAACGCCAGTGGAGGTCAGCCAGCAAACCACCCGTGCTGATGAATATCAGTCCGCCGGTGGAAGCAAAGGCCGCCTGGTAGCCCATGAAACGGCTCCTGGCCCTCCCCTCATAATAATCCCCTATGAGTGTGATGATTGATGTCATCAGGGCACCCACCGCAATCCCCAAAAAAGCCCTTCCCACCAAAATCAGGTGGATGTTCGACAGGTAAACGGCCGTGGTTCCCGAAACGGCGTACATCACAAGGGAAATAAGAAGCACCATGCGGCGACCCGACCAGTCAACAAAATAGCCGGCAATGGGCGCAAAGAACGCTATGAATAGCGCCGGAAGGGTCAGGATTAACTTGCTCAGCAGCTCCGCATCAGGCATATGGGCATAGACACGGCTGATCTCCGGCAAGGCAGGGGCAATGATCGCACCCGCCATGACAGTCAACGTACTGCCAAGCAAAAGCGTTGACTTTCTTAAAGCATCGGGAGTGGCCATCCTTTGTCCGGTTATTCATCAACGGGCGATGATCAGGCAAAGGTACAAAATTACCTTTGCGCATCGCTTTGAACGGCAGCCAGGCAGTCATTGGACAATCAGTATTTAAGGATTTTTTTCTCCATTAATTTAAGACTTTTTATATGTTTTGTTTACTTTTTATGAAAGAATGTTTGAACATTTTCGCCCCCAATTTGTCTATACTGTTGAACATTCAGTAAAGCGTCCCAAACCATTTTTGCGAATTTTTTCTTTATAAACAATATGGGCCCCTTTACTTCGTTATTTGGATTCGGTCTTAATAAAAACAATTAACCAACAAAACATAATTTGTCATGAAAACCAAAGTATTCGCATTATTGCTCGCAGGAGGAATCGGCCTGGGCACGCTCCAGGCAAACACCCTGAACAGTACACTGAAATTCACCACCGCAGACGGAAAGGTCCTGGAAATGGAACTGGCCCATGAGCCGGAGTACAGGGAAGAATTGCCCGAGGTGATCAGCCGCCGACTGATGGAAATCAGCTCAGACCCTGAGAACCACAGCTATTTCCAGGCATTGGTCCGTCAATTGCAAAGAGAAGAAGAGCCAGAGCCGCTGCCGTTCAGGCTGGACTGATCAACGGGAATAAAGTAAACAAGTCATAGCGCGGCGCCTGGCAGGGTGACCGCGCTTTTTCTTTACAGGCCGTTGCGGACAGATTGACGGCCACCCTATGCAATAAAATTTCGTTTACATTTGCAATAACCCTAACCTGCATGCCATGCCATACAAAGACGACACCCCCCCTTTGCTGAAGAAGGCCGTTCACAAGATTGAACGCTACATCATCAAAACCCTCATCGCCCTGATGTCGATCCTCCTAGTCATTGCCACCATCGAGCTTGCCTATGAGATGGTCCGGTCAGTGATGCAGGGAGATGGTGACCACTTCATCATCAACCTGGACAACCTGATGGGCGTGTTCGGTGTATTTCTCCTTGTACTCATCGGCATCGAGCTGCTGGACACCATCAAGGTGTACTTCCGTCAGCACGTGATTCATGTGGAAGTGGTGATGCTGGTGGCCATCATTGCCCTGGCCCGGAAGGTGATCGTGATGGACTTTGACAAATATACCGGCCTGCAGACCCTGGGACTGGCCGCTGTCATAGTGGCGCTGGCCGGGGGCTACTACCTAATCAAGAAAACCGGCGGCTGCGGATTCTGGCCCAAGGAGATGGATGAAACAGAGGATGTGGTGATCGAAGAACGTGTCAGCAGGGAGGATGACCAGGTGCTGGAGCGCAAAAAAACCATCAAGAAACGCAGCGAGGAAAACCTGATCGGACCGGCCGGCGCTGAACATGGTGCCCCGCCCCAGGGCAGGCCAGGGGAGCAGGAAAGGTCAAAAGGTAAAGACGGCAGCGCATAAATGGTCAATGAATCGGGTTTATTTCCGAATCTTTTTTTACTTTCGCATCTTTGAAGTTTTTTTCAATAGCACAAAAGCATGGGCAGCACAGGGGGGTCGCACAAATACATCTTTGTCACCGGGGGGGTCACTTCCTCACTGGGTAAGGGAATTATCTCAGCATCGCTGGCCAAACTACTGCAGGCCAGGGGCTACACGGTAACCATTCAAAAGCTCGACCCCTACATCAATATTGACCCGGGCACGCTGAACCCCTACGAACATGGCGAATGCTATGTAACCGAAGATGGGGCTGAGACCGACCTGGACCTTGGCCATTACGAACGTTTTCTGAACGTCCGTACCTCGCAGGCAAACAATGTGACCACCGGCCGCATATACCAATCAGTGATCGAAAAAGAGCGCCGCGGTGACTACCTGGGTGAGACCGTGCAGGTGATCCCGCACATCACCGATGAGATCAAACACCGGATCCAGCTCCTTGGGGAGTCGGGCCAGTATGATTATGTGATCACTGAAATAGGGGGAACCGTGGGCGATATCGAGTCCCTACCCTATATTGAAGCCATCCGGCAGCTCAAATGGGAGCTGGGCAAGCGCAGCCTGGTGATCCACCTCACCCTGATCCCCTACCTTGCCGCTGCCAGGGAGCTGAAGACAAAGCCCACCCAGCACTCTGTCAAAACCATGCTGGAATACGGTGTACAGCCCGATGTGCTGGTTTGCCGGACCGAGAGGCCCCTGAACGATCCAATCCGCAGCAAAATAGCCCTGTTTTGCAATGTCGACGCCAACTCGGTGATCGAGAGCATCGATACCAACAGCATCTACAAGGTGCCCCTGCTCATGAGGGAGGAGCGCCTCGACAGGGTGGTGCTCAAAAAAACGGGTGGCTCGACCCGGCAGGCACCCAGCTTAAAAAAGTGGCAGCAGTTTATCAAACGCCTTGAATCACCCCGCCGCACAGTGGATATCGGCCTTGTGGGCAAGTATGTGGAGCTGATGGACGCCTATAAGTCCATCATCGAATCCCTGATCCACGCCGGGACTGAAAACCATTGCAGGGTTAACCTTCGCCTGATTCACTCGGAACAGGTAGACGAAAGCAATGTGGAGGAAAAGATGCAGGGGCTCAAGGGCCTGATCGTCGCACCGGGCTTCGGTGCCCGGGGTATAGAAGGGAAGGTGGCCGCCATCTCCCACGTGCGCCGGAACAACATCCCCTTTTTGG
>SKNE01000161.1 GCA_007120675.1 Bacteroidales bacterium | reverse complement strand
TGTCGTTGAACCAGGTGAAAGCAAGGGGGAGAGCGCCCTTATTCTGGTGGCTGAAGACGAGGTCAGCAATTATGAGCTGCTGGAAAACCTGCTCAAGCCCCTGGCTTATCGCATCCTTCACGCGGAGAATGGGGAGCAGGCAGTACGGAAGGTCCGCGAACTGCCCGACATTGACCTGGTGCTCATGGATATCAAGATGCCGGTGATGGGCGGACTGGAGGCTACCCGCCTGATTAAAGGGGAGCGCCCGGGACTTCCGGTGATCGCCATCACGGCCCACGCCCTTGAGGGGGACCGCCAGAAGGCGATGAGTGCGGGGTGCGACGACTACCTGGGCAAGCCCATCAGGCGCGATGATCTGCTGAAAAAGATCCGGTCGGCGCTGCATCCCTGAGAGGGGCTGGTCTGAGCCCTGAGAGGGACTGGTCTGCAGCCGGAAGCGCCATGTCCTCTCCCGGGAGGGGCCTGGTAGGTGGCCCGGGTTGAAGCGGTCCGCTTTCCCGGTATTCTCCCTTCCCCTTGCTTAACGGTGAAACAGGCGTTTTTCCAGCTCCACCACGATAAAAACGATGAGGCCGCCGGCCAGGGAGTACAACCAGAATGATCCCTGGATGGGAGCGGTTCCGAAGAAGAGATTCATGAAGGGGGCGTAGACAAACGCCATTTGCAATACCACCAGCGCCCCTGCGGCCATGAAGGCGTATTTGTTGCCAAAAAAGCCCTTGCCTATGGCAGACTCCTTGATCTGACGGCAGTTAAACAGGTAGAACAACTGCCCTGCCACCAGGGTGTTCACCGCTACCGTGCGTGCGGTTTCGTTGTCAACGCCCATGCTCTCGGCCATGTAGTGGAACACCCCCAGGGTCAGTCCGCCGATAAGGAAGGACACGAAGATGATCCGCCACAGGAACAGCTTGCCCAGTATTGGTTCGTCAGGTGCACGTGGCGGCCTTTCCATCACCTTGCTTTCCATGGGTTCAAAGGCGATGGCCAGTGCCAGCGTGACGGCGGTGACCATGTTGACCCACAGGATCTGCAGTGGGGTGATGGGCATCACCATGCCCAGGAGGATGGCTGCCATGAGTACCAGCGACTCCGCACCATTGGTGGGCAGGATGAAGAGCAGTGCTTTGCGGATGTTGTCGTATACCGTGCGCCCCTCCTCGATGGCGTGCACGATGGAAGCGAAGTTATCGTCGGCCAGCACCATCTCCGAAGCGTCTTTGGATACTTCCGTTCCCTTGATCCCCATGGCGATGCCGATATTGGCCTTCTTCAGGGCGGGCGCGTCATTGACCCCGTCGCCTGTCATGGCACAGAGCTGGTTATTGGCCTGCAGGGCTTTCACCAGGCGGAGCTTGTGTTCAGGTGTGGTGCGGGCATACACATCGTATTCGTCCACCACCTCCCTGAGCTTTTCGTCGCTCATCTCCTCCAGTTCTTTGCCCGACAGCGCCTTGTCGCCATCACCGATGCCGATCTCCTTCCCGATGGCACGGGCGGTAATGATGTGATCGCCTGTGATCATCTTCACCTTAACACCCGCCTCCTTGCACTCAGTGATGGCCTCCACCGCTTCGTCACGGGGCGGATCGATGATGCCCACCACCCCAAGGAACACCTTGTTGTGTTCACAGTCCTCCTTGTTCAGCTCGGTGCGTTGACTGGAAGCCTCGCTGAAGGCCACGCCCAGCAGGCGCTGCCCCTGGGCGGCGGCCTCCTCCATCTGGTCTTCCCAGAAATCCCTGTCCAGGTCAGCGTCCCCGTCATCCGACAATTGTTTGCTGCACATGTCCAGCACCCGCTCCGGCGCACCGGTCATGAAAATAAACGGCTTATCCTCCACCTCGTTCAGGGTAGCCATGTATTTGTGGTCCGATTCGAAGGGGATGCTGTCGATGCGCTTGGGCTTGAAGTCCCCCAGTCCGGCCTTATGGGCCATGGTCAGCATGGCCCCTTCGGTGGGTGCGCCGGTCAGGGTCCAGGCGCCTTCCTCATCCTGGCCGATCTCAGCATTGTTGCAGGCACGGGCAGCCTGTAGCAGCTGCCAGAGGACTTTCTCCTTTTTGGGATCCACCTCCTTGTCGTCCACCTTAAAGGCGCCCTCAGGCTTATACCCCGTCCCATCTATTGTAAAGTGTTTATCGGCAGTGATCACCGATTTGGCCGTCATCTCGTTGCGGGTGAGGGTGCCTGTCTTATCGGAGCAGATCACGTTGACCGAGCCCAGTGTCTCCACGGATGGCAAGCGGCGGATGATGGCATTGCGGGCGGCCATGCGCTGCACCCCGATGGCCAGGGTAATGGTCATGATGGCCGGCAGGCCTTCGGGAATGGCTGCCACCACCAGGCCTATCACCGCCATGAAGAGTTCCACGACGGAGTAATCGTCGGAACGGAAGAAGTAGCCAAAAGCAAAAAACAGGAGGACAATGCCCAGGATCACCAGGCTGAGCAATTTGCCGAACTTCTCGATCTTCTGCAGGAGGGGGGTGGTGATCTCCTCCACCTCCGACATCATCTGGTTGATCTTGCCAATTTCGGTGGCAGAACCTGTAGCGGTCACCACCCCTGTAGCCTTTCCATAAGTGACTACTGTGCCCGAAAAAGCCATGGAGTAGCGGTCGCCGATGATGGCGTCTTTCTCCACCGCTTCAGTGTCCTTCTCCACACTGGTGGATTCGCCGGTCAGGGGTGATTCCTCCACACGCAAATCCTTGGATTTGACCAGGCGCAGATCGGCCGGGACCTTGTCGCCCGACTTTAGCATGACGATGTCGCCCGGCACCAGCTCTTCGGCCTCGATGGTCTGTTTCTTGCCGTCCCGGATCACCGTGGCCTCCAGCGACAACATCTGCTGGATCCCTTCCAGTGCCCGTTCGGCCTTGCCCTCCTGGATAAAACCGATGAGGGCGTTCACGATCACCACCGCCAGGATCACCCAGGTGTCAATCCAATGGTCCATCAGGGCTGTTATCACCGCCGCACCGATCAGCACGTATATCAGCACGTTGTGAAACTGTGCCAGCAGACGCTGCCACCAGGTGCGGCCTGCCGCCTTGGGGATTTCGTTCCGCCCGTAGTCTTCCAGGCGTTTGTTTGCCTCATCGACCGTGAGGCCCTTCCCGGTGTCCACCTCAAAGGCTTTTGTGACCTCACTGGCTTCCATGGCGTGCCAGTGACTGCTCTTTTGCTCTTTCTTTTCGTTCATGGATGATCGGTTTTACGTGGGACCCACTCTGTCCTGCAAATATAACCAATGTCTTGTCAATACGGCCGCCCCGGCTATTTTTTGGTCCGGCTTAGCGGCCTTGATGGCAGTCCAACGGATTCATTTTTAAACCTTGGGGCATGGCTGGGCGTTTGTCTGATGGCGGAAATGTTTTCGCCCGACAAACACATGAGCCATGGCATTCTATCAGTTAAGGACAGCGCAACGCATTCCGGCTTCACTGGGTGAGGTGTGGGACTTCATCTCGTCTCCGGCCAACTTGCAGAAGATCACTCCCCGTGAGATGGGCTTCGAGATCACTTCGGGTGATCTGCCGGACAAGATGTATGAGGGGATGATCATCAGTTACCGTGTGCGCCCCCTTTTGGGCATCCCCACCACCTGGGTCACAGAGATCACCCATGTGCGCGACAGGAAGTATTTTGTGGATGAGCAGCGTGTCGGCCCCTATAGCCTGTGGCATCACGAACACCATGTGGAAGCCATCGAGGGGGGCGTCCTCATGCGCGACATCGTAAGCTACAGGCCGCCGCTGGGCTTTTTGGGTGCCATGGCCAACACGATCATCATCAAAAGGAAGCTCCGGGAGATATTCTCTTACCGGGAAAAGGCATTGGAGGAACGCTTCGGGAAGATGTGATCAGGGTAGCATGACCCCTTACGGGGACAAGGCACTGGAAGAGCGATTCGGGAAGAGGTGATCAGGGCAGCAGGAGCCTTTGGTGGTGGCTGTGTTTGTGGCTGGTAAAGCGCAGGATGTAGATGCCCGGTGGAATGTTCAGCACCTTTTGGTGATGCAGGCCCTTGCCCACCCGGCGGTCGATCAGACTGCGGCCGCTGGTGTCGAATAGCTGCAGCCGGCTGCCCGGCTGTTCTTCACGAAGATGCAGGTGCAGGACCCCCTGTGCCACGTAGATGGTAAGCATATCGGACTCCCCTGCCTCCGTGGCATCCAGTCCGTCGGAAACAAAACGGAGGTCAAACCGGTATTCCGGGTCGCCGGCGGCAGAGGTGAACTCATAGGGCTTGTCGGCAGACAAGGCGTGTTCTTTCGAGAGCACCTGGTCGTAAACATAGAGCTGGTAGCCGGGTACATCATCCAGGAGCTCAAGCTGGAAGAGCGTGGAAGGGTTTTTTACAAAACCCAGCTGCAGCGCGAGGTCTTCAGAGAGGGCCGGCAGGCTTCGGGTAGAGAACCGCAGCCCTTCGTCCATGAAGTAAAATTCCGGGGCGTATCCGCCCACAAACAGGGCGTCGTAAGCCAGGTCAAATCCCACGGTGGCTTCAGGCAAGAAGCGTAGAATCACCTCCTGGCTGCTATGGCCGGTGATGTCGCGTGCTGCAAGACGAAAGAGCGGTCCCCGCCCCTTTTTATACCATGGCGTGGGGTCGTGCGTGCGCGAGGCTGAGGGGATGGTAAACTGCCTGGGACCCTCATCCTGGCCGGCGTAGTAGACAAAGAAACCGTTCATTGCGGGGATCACCTCCCCATCCAGGATATCCTTGTAGCTCTTCTGCTGGTTGTCCCAGGTCTTGGCCACGCCACCAATGTCGTGCTCCAGTTCCCAGTGGGGATCATTCCAGCGGAGGGCGCTGGCGAAAGGGTTTCCCAGGAGGTTCCACCCCAGGGTGCCACCGGAAGTTTTGACCATGGTGAGGTCTTCCACGTCCGACACATTCAGGTGCCCTTCAAACCTTCGGGTAGTGGGGGCGGTATAACTGATGCGGTACCCCCTTCCGGGGATAAAAAAGTGGACTTCTCCCCCCTCGTCATCCAGGTCAGTCCACTCCTGGTCCTGCTCATCCCAAAAGAAAAAATCGTAAGCCTCATCCTGTTCACCGGACAACCAGTCTTCATCGATCACCTGGTTTTCCACCGGTGAGGAGATCAGGTGCCAGTTCCACCCACTGCCTGTCGTTTGGTTGCCGGTGCTCCCTTCGATATAACGCTCGACGGTGGCTGGCGTGTCGTGGCTGTGATGGATCAGGGAGGCTGTTCCACCGGGCCCGGAGTGCAGCAGCAGGCCGGCGCTTGCCTCTTCTCCCTCGTTCAGGTTAAAGATGGTTCCGTTGACAGTGAGGTTTATGCCGGGCATCAGGTGAAGGGCGTTCTCCCGGGTAATCACCAGGTTTTCCACCACAAGGTCTTCTTCCAGCTGCACAAAATCCTTGATGGCGATGGTGGCATGGGGGGGCAGGCTGGCCGGGTCGGTATCGGCATACACCGGGATCGCCTTGTCCACAAAGATGTCAGTGGTCCCAATCTGCCGCCGGTGTCCCGTCGTGCCTTCCGATGTGGTATACCAGCTAATGTCGAAAGAGGCGCCGTCCCCGATCAGCAGATCACTCACCAGGGCGACCAGGTGTTTGTCCACCCCGTCTGCCGTGCTGTAGCCCAGGTCTTCCTGTTCCTGTCCCTCCACCGACACCACCCATTCCGGTGTGCCGGTCACATTCCGGGCCACCCGCCCCCTGTAAGCGATGAGCAGGTCGGTGATGGGAGTTCCCGAATCGTTGATCAACGAAAGGCTGGCGGTGAAGTGGTTGTTGGGAGGGGTGGCTGTCACCTGGAACCCCAGCACCCCGTTGCCCCGGAGTCCGCCGCCGGTCCCTTCCCCGAAGTCTCCCCGGTATTCGTAATGGCCGTCCAGGCTCCAGCCTGCAGGGAGTGTGGCCAGGTTCTGAAAACTGCTGAAGTCCTGGCTGTAAGGGGTGCCGGTGGAGCTGACTTCGCCGTGTACCACCACCTGGATGGCATCCCCGCCCCCTTCTATGAGGAGGCTCTCGTTGGCATAGCTGCCGGCATCCAGGCCGGCTTTGAGCCGAACGAAGAGGGGGGTGGCTTCCAGAGAGGAGTCGCTGTAGGCCAGCTGGACCTGCTCCTGGAAGGTCTCCCCGTTGGCCGACACTTCGTAGTGTGCCGTACCGCTGACGGTGATCAGGCCGCTGGCAGGTTCCAGCGTCTCACCCCAGAGGGTAAAGGAGGCGGCCGGGGAGGGGCCGTGTCCCACCGGATAATTCAGGTTGTAGAGGACCGGCGGACTGGCGTAAAGGATAAAGGTTTCGGGCATGAAGACCGCCTGAACCGTCATGTCTTCGGTGACCGGCAGGCTCATGGATGCCTCTCCCGGATAGCTGGTGCCGTCCAGGAGCCAGCCTGAGAACTCCCATCCCCCTGAGGGAACGGCCAGGAGTTCGGCCTGGCTGCCGGCAGGGTGCGTGTAAACCCCTGGGGCAGGATAAGTGTAGCCCTGTCCTTCCGCGTCAAGGAGGGTGAGGTTACGGGTATCCTGGGGGATGGTGAACCGCCAGAGCTTATCGGAGGGGATGTCGCCCCCGCCCGAGACGAACTCGTCTTCAGCCCAGGCCACGTCGCTGCCCCCTTTCATTCCGTATAGCTGATCGCCGATGAGAACAATGCCCCCGGCGTCATCCCAGCCTCCCCAGCGGTTATAGGGTGTTTTTTCCATTTCCGTCCAGCTGTCCAGGCTGATATCATAGCGCATGAGCTCCCGTTTCTGATCCTGTCCCCTGTCCCACAGCTGCTCCACGTAGGCACCCGGGGTGTGGTAGATGTAGTTGGATCCGTCCCATGCCAGCATGGAGCCATCGTCGGCACCATAGGCGTGATCTGCCATGTTTTCCCACTGTCCGCTGTCGAGACCGTAGCGCCAGAACTCTGCCGCCGTGTAGTCACCCACCGGACTCAGTCCAAACTGCACATAAATATAATCCTGGTCCAGTCCGGCGGCACCAGCTTCCACCAGCACTGCGGCATTACCCGGTCCCTGCCGGTGGGGCAATGCGTCCATGTCCTCCCAGCTGTCGCTACTGACCGAGTAACGGTACCAATCGTATTTCTCGTAGCTGTAGGCCGATCCCGGAAAGAGATAGATGTGGTCATCCTTGTCCCACACCATCACCGCCCCATTTCGCGGGTAATCCTGGAAACCATCGCCATTGTACTGGTTGCCCAGGTCGTAGCGCCACGGAATCTGGTGATTCAGGCCTGGCTCCCAGGCAGCTGCGTCGATGTTATACCGTGCCATCCAGGTGCGCTGGCCTGCCGGGTAGCCGCGCATGATATAGATGGCGTCGGTGCCGCCGGAGGTGGGTCCATGGGCCGTGGTGATGCCGTACAATCCGGCGTAAGGTGCATCGGGAAGCTGTGTCCAGGTATCGTCAGTAGGGTCGTACACATAAAAATCGTGGAGAGCGCCATATTGTGTTCCGCCGGCCGGTCCGCCATAGGCCACACGCAGGTAGAGCTTGCCTCCGGCGGCAGCCAGTCGCACCCCGTTGGCTTCACCGATGCCGATGGGGGCATTGGCGGGCTCTGTGGACCACAGCAAGGATGCCTGGTGTGTGATCTCTATCTCTTTGTCTTCCCCTTCCATGAGGATGGGAAGGATGCGGTCAAGGTAGCCAGCAGCATAAGAATAGATGAGGTGTGTACCTGCTTCCAGCTGGAAGCTCACCACGCCATCATGTCCGGTGACCTGTTCGCTGTCGTGTACATCGTTGACAAATAGCACGGCCCCTTCCAGGGCTTCTTCACCTGGTGCGAGCACATTGACAGTCAGCGTGTTTTGTGGTTTACCCTGGGTATGGCCTTCTGCGTGTGATGAGAGGAGCAACATCACCAGGCAGGCACCCAGGAACAGGATCCGAACCATACCACTTTTCACATTTGTAATTTGCTTGTCCACTTTGCCAGGTTATGTGTAAAAAAGAGGCAGCTTCCTTATAAAACACAGGCGCCTGATGTGTATTTATTGGCTAAAAAACAGATATAAGGCGCTGTGCTACAGCTGCTTACCTGTCAACAAATATACGCGACTTATTTCAATGGGGCAATGACAAAGTGAAAAGAGGCCTTAAACAAATACTTAAGTTTGTTTGTTTGAAATGGATAGAAAATGAAATCAATTATGTCACTCCCGGCTTTACCCGGGAACAATACCCCTGCATCATGAAAAGAAACACAGATCTAGTCACCCTCGGTGGTAACCCGGTTACCCTGATGGGCAAGCTCATCAGGAAGGACCTGCCTGCCAAAAACTTCATCGCCACCGGAACGGACCTCAAACCTTTCAGTTTGAGCGATTACCAGGGCAAGGTGCGCATCATTTCCTCGGTTCCCAGTGTGGATACGGATGTGTGCGCCCAGCAGACCCGCCGCTTCAACCTGGAAGCCGCAAAGATGGAAGATGTGCATGTAATCAGTATCTCCTGTGACTTACCCTTTGCGCTGAAGCGATTCTGTGCAGCCGAGGGCATCGACAAGGTGACCACTGTATCGGATCAGAAAGACAAGGATTTTGGGATCAAGTATGGCTTGCTCATTGAAGAGTTTGGCATCCTGGCCAGGGCCATTGTGATTGTGGACAAAGAGGATGTGGTCCGCTACGTGGAGTTGGTCGGGGAGGTGGGTGATCACCCCGATTACGATAAGGCGCTGGCGGTGGCCAAAGAGCTGGCTTAAGCCGGTCCCGGTCTTGGTTGCCGGGAGTGCCCCGTTTCCTGCCGGCCAGGGCTACTTTTTCCTGTCGAAAAAGGGGTTTTTTGATGTGGTGCTCAGCGGGATGCCATAAACCACCTTGTAATCTTTTCCCAGCAATCCCATTTTCTGTGCCGCCACCCCGATGGTGTACATGATGCGGTTGTCCACCCTTGAATCCATGGCAACGCTCACGGCAGAACCGATGGCGATGCCCAGGTCGCCGGTGTTGAACACACAAGGTATGCCGGGTTCTTTTTCCTTGGCGGCGCAATTGGGGAACCCACACAAACCGCAGGTTTTCAGTCCGAGGGTCTGTATTTTTGTACCCATGATCACAACGACCTCTGCAGCGTTCAAAACGTTGGATGCGTCCCGCTCAAAGATGTGATTGTTTTCTTCCTCGCCAATGTTTTGCATCACTTTTGCCAGGGCCTGTATGTCACTGCCAGTTAAAACGGACATGGCAATGGTGTTGACGCCGCGGGCCTTAGGCGCGGTACGCGCTGCAATGATCATCTTTTTTGCCACCTCCAGCGTGGCATGTTGTTTCATTTCATTCTCATTGATGATGGCCATAGAAAGAAGTTTTTGGGCCGAAAAATAATAAAAAATCCCGGCATTTTTCAGGCCGGGATTGTTTATTCAGGAAATGTCCGTGAATTTGGCGATGCTTTCAATGAAGTTCAGCGGCACGATCTCTACTTCAGCCCCTGGGTTTTCTGTGGTTACGACAAGCTCCACGCTGTGCTCGTTTTTATTCAGCAGGCTGCGTGGAAAGGCATCCCTGCGGTGCAGGAGCATGGACACATCGCTTTGTTTCCTGATGAATTCCGGGAGGGCTGAAAGCCTCTGCTGCTTGTCCTGATTATGGCCATTGCTGTAGCCTGCTGACTGCGAGAAGAGGAGAACAGGCAGATCCAGCTTCCTTGCGGCATCACGGATATGCTCTATGCTGCGTTCCAGCAGGGCAGGGCGGTCTGTTTCACTGGCTGGATCCAGGCTCAATAACTCAAGGTAATCGATCACGATGGCATCGACAGCCTGTGTGGCCTCCAGGGCCTCCATTTTTTGCCGCATCTGATCTGCAGGGGGTGCCGGACTGTCGTCAATGAAAATGGGTGCCTTGGCTATGTTGCCCAGCAAGGAGAGCATGTGGTCTCTTTCACTCTCCTTCATCTGTCCTGAAACCAATTTGTCCAGCGACATGCCCGTCTCGCTTTCTATGAGCCTGCTGGTCATCTTGGTGTTGGACCGCTCAAAGGAAAAGATGGCCACACCAAAGTTGTTTTTGATGGCCATGTTGTTGACCAGGGACAATAAAAAAGCGGTCTTTCCCATGCCGGGTCTGACCGCAACAGTATATAAATGTCCCTTCTTAAACCCCCCAAGCACCTTATCCAGTGCATTAAAGCCCGAGGGGATGCCGTCTGTTACGGCGGCAGCGCCAAAATTCTGGTTGAGGGTCCGGTTTACCAGCTCGCGGATGCTGGTAAACCGGAGACCCTCTGGCTGCTCTGTGACTTCTAAGGTGTTAAGTTCCATATGTGGTGTTTTATGTGTGTAAATGAATGGATGAATACAGCTTGAGACAAAAAGAGCCCCAATATAAGGATTTTTATTAAAAAAGACAAGCGTGAACTTTTTGTGCCTCTGTATGTTTAAACAAGGAAAAGCATCAGCATCAAAACCCCTTTATCTGCAAGATAAGTCATGGTTCGCTACTCCATCAACGACCTGGAAAAACTCAGCGGCATCAAGGCCCACACCATCAGGATGTGGGAGCGGCGCTATGACGTGATCTCTCCCAAGCGCACCGATACAAACATTCGCTACTATCACGATTGCGACCTGAAAAGGCTGCTCAATATCAGTACGCTTAATCGCCATGGGTTCAAAATCTCCAACATCGCCCGCATGGATGACAGGGAGATCAGCGAAAAAATGATGGAAATTTCCAGTACCCACGGGGACTATGAGAGCATCATCAACAACCTGGTGATTTCCATGATCGAGATGAATGAGGACAGCTTTGAGCAGGCCCTGAACACCGCCGTGCTGAAGCTGGGGTTCGAAAAGTGCGTGACACACGTATTGTACCCTTTTCTTGAAAAAGTGGGTGTGCTTTGGCTGATCGGCACCATCAATCCCGCCCAGGAACACTTTATCACCAACCTGATTCGCCAGAAGTTCATCATTGCCATCGACGGGTTAAGCAAGCCGGGGGGACAGGATGCCAAAACCTTCCTGCTCTTCCTGCCGGAAAAAGAACTCCATGAACTGGGGTTGCTTTTTTACACCTTTATCCTGCGCAAAAATGGCTTTAAGGTGATCTACCTGGGACAATCAGTGCCCTTTGACGATGTGGCGGAAGTGATCAGGATCAGGAAGCCGGATTATGTCTTTACCTACTTTGTCGCCGCAATGAGTCAGAAAGAAATCCCCCCATACCTGGAGAAACTCTCCGAGGCCTTTCATCAGAACAAGATCTTCATCACCGGCATCCAGGTGAAGGAAATTCCTTCCGAACTGCCTGAAAACGTCATTATTGTCAATGACGTGAACGAGTTCAAGGACAGGCTGAAAAGCCTCTGATCCCCTGGCGTCCCGGCACCCCTGCCATTGAAAACCCATGTGGTCCTTGTGCCCCCTCCAACGAAAATCCCTGGCGTCCCGGCATCCCCTCCAATAATGCCCCCGGGGGGTATACCCCACCGATGAAACAAAGAGGCTGGCATGGGTGACAACACCGCCGACCACCCCCTGTTTGTCATTTTTGCCTGTTTACAGGAAACTTTTTGGTCCCTGGTATAAATATATATTTGTAAAATGATTTAGATATTTATTTTTAACAAAAATTAAATGCACTTGGTTTTGATTGACGCATTTGAATGCTTAATTTTACCATGCAAAATGAGTTTTAGAGTATACAAAGCGACAATAATGCTCAACGTATTTTGTTAAAAAACTCTAAAACGGTTGTATGAATGAGTTTTTTGTTTAAATTTGCTATGTGATTGTTAAACAACAAAAGCCAAGTCGCCATGACAGCAGTAGAATTCAACTATAAGTTACTGGGATTGCAGAAGAACCTGAAGTACTTTGCCTACACCCTTACCTCCAATTATGAGGATGCGCAGGACCTGGTGCAGGAGACCTATCTCAAGGCGCTCACCAACCGCGAGAAATTCACTGCCAACACCAACCTGAAGGCCTGGACGTTCACCATCATGAAGAACACCTTCATCAACAATTACCGCCAAAACGTGCGCAACAACACCATTTTGGACAAAACCGATGATTTGTATTACCTGAATCTGTCCAAAGAGAGCAGCGTCGGTTTGCCCGACTCTGACTATTCCCTCAAGGAGATCAGGAGGACCATAGACACCATCAGTCCCGAACAGCGCCTCCCCTTTGAAATGTACAACCAGGG
>SKNE01000207.1 GCA_007120675.1 Bacteroidales bacterium | reverse complement strand
TGAACCTCTTTGCCTTCCTGATCCCGGCCCTGGCCATGTACTTCATCGCCGTCCTGACCGTAGCCATCATTGCTTACCGTGCGGCCAACCTGAACCCCGTGGAAGCCCTGCGCAACCGGGAATGAATGTTCGCCAGGGAATAATGTCATCATTTCAATGTTGATTGACAAAGGCCCTTGCCGAAACAACTGACATCGTCTGCAAATCATAAAACCACCAATGATGATTCAAAATTATCTCAAGGTAAGCTGGCGTTTTCTCATGAGGAACAAGGCCTACTCCTTCATTAATGTCCTGGGACTGGGCATCGGTTTTTCCGTTGCCTTACTACTCCTTATATATATATGGCATCAGCTGAGTTACGATCGCTTCCATGAGCACGGTGAGCGCATTCACCGGATCACCATCGAGGGAAGGATGGTTGACGGCCAGACCCTCTCATCTGCCGTCGCCATGGGGCAGATGGCGGAATTGATCATGGACCAGGTCCCCGAGGTGGAGGCGGCCATCAGGGTGAGGGGGCAGAGCGACCAGGAGGTATACATCGGCGAAGAGCGTTTTGCCGGGGAGGAGGTGTTTTTTGCCGACTCCCTGTTTTTTCAGGTCTTCAGCTTTCCCTTGCTCTCCGGAACGCCTGCCACGGTGCTGGACGAAGCCTTTAAGGTGGTATTGTCTGAGGAAACGGCCCTCAGGTTTTTTGGCAGTCTGGACGTGGTGGATGAGACCATTCGCATCAACAACCTGGACTACCGGATCAGTGGCATCATGAAGGACTTTCCGGCCAATTCCCACCTGCAGGCCGGGATGATTGCCTCCTTCACCTCCATGATCCGTCCCGGCTTCAACTGGGTGGAGCGGGATGGGGTATCTTTCCCCACTTACGTTTTGATGCGGGAAGGCAGCTCCTATGATGACTTCGAGACAAAAATAGTTGAACTGGCCGACGAGTTTTCCAATGATATCTTTGGCCCCATGGGATTCAGCATTGAGCACGGGCTGCAGCCTTTGCACCGCATCTATCTGCATTCGCGCTTCAGCATGGCTGATGCGGAAACGGGCGACATCCGCAACGTATATGTGTTTTCCCTGCTCACCATCTTTGTCCTGCTCATTGCCGTATTCAACTTTGTGAACCTGATGACGGCCCAGGCGGAAAAGCGGGCCAGGGAGATCGGCCTTCGCAAAGTGATCGGGGCCCAAAAGTCTGACCTGGTAAAGCAGTTCATCGGTGAGTCGATCCTCATTTCCCTGCTGGCCTTTGTTTTTGCCCTGGCCCTCAATGAATTTCTCCTGGCACCCTTTTCCAACATGCTGGGTGAGCAATTCCAGCTGGTTTACCGGCAGCAGCCATTGATTTTCCTGGGCATGACAGGCATGGTGGTGCTCATTGGCATGCTGGCCGGCATCTATCCGGCCTTTTACCTGTCGCATTATCAGCCTGCCGAGGTGCTTCGGGGGAGCCAGCAGGGCAGGGGCAGGCCCAATGTCTTCAGGAAGGTCCTGGCCGGCATGCAGTTTGCCATATCCATTTTTTTGATTGCAAGCCTGTTGCTGGTTCAAAAGCAGGTCTCGTACATGAAGCATAAGGATTTGGGCTTCGACAGGGAAGGGGTGATCACTATGCGCAACCTGACTGGCGGCATCGTGCGAACCTACGATGCCCTGGCATCGGAACTCAAGCAGCACCCCGGCGTCATGGGGGTCACTGCTTCACAAAGGGTGCCCGGACAAAGCCGCTCCGTTCAGAACGCCTACCGCCGGGGACAGGATCCCTCCACCGCCATCATGATACACGAGAACCGTGTTCAGCACGGTTACCTGCAGGGTTTTGGCATGCGCCTGGTTGCCGGACGCGATTTCGATCCGGAGCTGCAAACCGACAGGGAGGCCATCATCATCAACGAGACGGCAGCCAGGAAGCTTGGCCTGGAAGACCCCGTGGGGGAAGAGATCAGTGTGTGGCACCACCAGGGGCGCATCATCGGGGTGGTGGCTGATTTCAACTTCCGCTCCCTGCATCACGAGATTGACCCCGCCGCCTTCACCATGTACTCAGACGATTTCAGCCACATCAGCCTGCGGTTCAGGCCCGGCATGATGCACGAGGTGATGGAATACGCGCAGCGGACATTCCAGGCGGCAGACCCCCACTATGTGTTTGATTATTTCTTCGTGGACCAGGTATTTGAGGAGATGTACCGGCAGGAAGAGCGTGTCAACCAGATGATCACTACTGCGGCCATCCTTGCCATCATCATCTCCTTCATGGGACTTTACGCCCTCACCACCTTTACCGTGGCCCGCAGGGTCAAGGAGATAGGGGTCAGGAAAACCTTTGGGGCATCCACCTTCCGCATCGTGCTCCAGCTGACGGGTGAGTTGTCGCGCTGGCTTTTGGCAGGCGCAGTCATTGCCCTGCCCATTGCCTGGCTGGTCATGGAGGGCTGGCTGCAAAACTTTGCCTTCCGTATAGAGCTGAGACAGCAGTGGCCCATTTTCGCACTGGCCATCCTCATGGCAGGTGCCGTTGGACTGATGGCCATGCTCTACCAGTCCCTCCAGGCAGCCAGGGCCAACCCGGTGGAGAGTCTCCGTGCGGAGTGACTTGATGGACAGGCGCTAAATAAACTGCCTGTCCAGCACTTCCGCCACGGAATGATCAAACAGATCCAGCTTTTGCACCCGTTCGAAGGTCAGGAACAGGTCGGAGACCCGGGCACGGGCTTTTCTTTCGTCCCTGAGGTCTTCCACGACCCTTCCCCTGTGCATCATGATGATTCGTTCGGGCAGGTCCACGGCCTGTTGCATGGAGTGTGTCACCATCAGTGCCGTCAGTTTTTCCCTGGTGATGATCTCGCGGGTTAGCTCAGCCACTTTTGCGGCTGTTTTTGGATCCAGGGCGGCGGTATGCTCATCCAGCAACAACAGCTGGGGCCTTATCCAGGTGGCCATGAGGAGGGTCAGGGCTTGTCGCTGTCCCCCGGAAAGTGTCCCGATGGGGTTCTCCAGCCTGTCTTCGAGCCCCATTTTCAGGCTTTTTACACGTTCGGCGATCTCTTCACGCAGGCTGGATGTGATGGCGGTTGCAAGGGAACGCCTCTTCCCGCGACGCATGGCCAGGGCGATGTTTTCGGCGATGCTCATGCCGGCTGCCGTCCCGGCAAAGGGATTCTGGAACACCCGCCCTATGAGGGAAGCCCGTCTGAACTCAGGCCAGCGGCTAATTTCCTTTCCAAACAGCCGGATGCTGCCTTTGTCCGGCTCAAAGCTACCTGCCACCCCATTGAGCAGGGTACTTTTTCCTGAGCCGTTGGTGCCTATCACGGCGGTGAAACTG
>SKNE01000242.1 GCA_007120675.1 Bacteroidales bacterium | reverse complement strand
TTTGCTCCGGAGATTTGTTCCCAAGGTAAAATTAGGCAATTATCTATTTGCAAGCAGCCTGTTGGGTGTCCCATGAAGGAAATAATTTGAAGGGTTGAATCGAAGCCATTGAATCTGAATGGATTTTTCGCACTGGATCACCCCGTTTCTTTTATTAGAATATTTTGTTAGCTTTGACGGGCCCAAGCAAAACCTCTGCCCATGGTAGGAGGTATACACACAAATAAGATATAAGGTGCGGTTTTTCCTGTTAATGGGCCGTGGGCTGTTATCATCAATTCCTTAAGCACAATGAATCAGAGGCCTGATAACCAGAAAGCGCTCACCAGAGAGCTGGCAGACTTGAAAAAGAGGCTGCGGGAGGGACAACAAAAGGAGCAGGTCCTGAAAGAACGCCTCAAGGAGTTGCACACCCTGTTTCGTCTTTCTGAACTGACGGCTGACCCGGCAGCCTCCCTGGAAGACAGCCTGCAGTCCATCGTGGAGCTGATCCCCGCGGCCATGCAGCATGCGGACGTGGCCTGTGCCGGGGTTTACCTGGATGAAACAGTCTATTCAACAGAGGGTTTCTCCTCCAGCCACCATTCCCTGTCCACACCCCTTGTTGTGGGCGGGGAAAGAAGGGGTAGCCTGGAGGTTTGCTACAAGCAGGATGAGCCGGGGCGGGAAGCGTTGCTTTTCCTGGAAGAGGAAAAGCAGTTGGTGCAAACCATTGCCCACCATATCGCCCAATTCCTGGAGCGGAGGGAAACGGCACAAAAGCTGGCAGCCAGTGAAGAAAGCCTGAGGATCACGCTACACAGCATAGGTGATGGGGTGATTGCCACGGACATTGAGGGCCGGGTGACCCGTATGAACCCGCTGGCAGAAAAGCTGACCGGCTGGTCCGCCGAAGAAGCCGTTGGCAGGCCCCTTGATGAGGTGTTGGTGATGTATGATGGAAGAACGGGCATGCCGGCAGACAACCCCGTTGAGCAGGTGCTGAAGGATGGAAAGACCGTCGGACTGGCCAACGACACGACATTGGTCAGCCGGTTGGGCGAAAGGCGTCAGATCGCCGACTCTGCGGCAGCCATCAGGGATAACAACGGAATAATCGTTGGGGCGGTGATGGTGTTTGCCGATGTCACAAGTCAATACAAGCAAAAGGAACACCTGAGGGCCATCACAGAGAAGTACCAGGCCATTTTTGAACACGCCAATGACGCCATACTGCTTCTCAGGGATGGGGTGTTCATTGAGTGCAACCCAAAGGCAGAGGAACTGTTTGGACGGAGCCGGACCGAAATCATCGGTTTCAGTCCTGCGGCCCTCTCCCCTCCCCAACAGCTGGATGGAAGTGATTCTGCCGGGGCAGCCAGGAGGCTGATCGGGCGCATGGCAAAAGAGCGCAGCATCCAGTTCGAGTGGCGTCACCTAAAAAAAGACGGAACCTGCTTTGATGCAGACATCCGCCTGGGCCGGCTGGTCATCAATGAAGAAACATTTCTGCTCAGCGTCGTCAGGGATATCACTGAACGCAAACAGGCGGAGCTGGCCCTGCAACACGAGCGAGCGTTCTTTGAGCACCTTTTCCAGGGGGTGCCCGAAGGGATTGTCTTGCTGGACAATAACGACCTGGTGATCGACTTTAACCGGGCCTTCGGCAAACTGTTTCACTACAGTAAGGAGGAAGCCCTGGGTAAACCCATCAACGACCTGATCGTTCCCGATCATCTTAAAGAAGAGGGGCAAGAGGCCACCTCGCGGGTGGCAGAAGGGGTGAGCCTGGAGATGGAAACGGTGCGCAGGGCGAAAGACGGAAGCCTGATCAATGTATCCATCATCGGAACCCCCCTGGACATCCAGTCTGGACAAACGGCGGTGATCGGTGTGTACCGCGACATCACCTCCCTGAAAAAAGTGGAAGAGGGACTGAAAAAAGAAAAGGATAAGTTCATCAAGATCGTGGAAACCAGTCCCGGTGCCATTTGTTCCATCTACTTAAGTGCCACAGGGGAAACCAGCTATCCCTATGCTGCACCCAGCATCAAAGATGTGTTGGGTTTTTCTCCCGGGGATTTGGCCAGGGACGCCAGCTGCGTGGGGGAACGGATTCACCCCAACGATGTCCAGAGGGTAGCAGCAGGGTTAAGGGAGTCGGCTGACACACTTCAACCCTGGTATGGTGAGTTCAGGTACCTGCATCCCAGCAAAGGAACCGTGTGGGTGGAGACCCGTTTTGTGCCGGAACGGCAGGATCCGGGCAGCACCCGATGGTACGGTTATGTGCTGGACATCACCAAAGAGAAGCAAAAGGAGATCAGGGAACAGATCCTCCTTGAGATCACCAATGCAACCCTAACCAACAACCACATCGAGGACCTGATCCATAAGATCAGGTTGATCCTGGACTGCGTAATGGACACCAGCAATTTCTACATTGCCCTGTATGACCGGGAAAACGACGTTCTTTCCATCCCCTACGAAAAAGATCAGCGCGATAAAATTGAGCGCTGGCCTGCCGGTCAGTCGGTGACCGGAATCGTTGTCAGCCACAAAAAACCGTTGCTGCTGCATAAGGCAGATCTCCTCTCCATGATCAGCTGCGGGGCAATAGAGCAAGTGGGCAATATGTGCGAGGTGTGGCTGGGGGTACCCCTTTTCTCAGCTCAAGACGTGATCGGGGCCATTGTGTTGCAGGACTACAACAATCCCGATGCATACACCCGGGAAAGTCAAACCCTCCTCGAATATGTCTCGACCCACATCAGCCTGGCCATAGCGCGTCAACAAAGCCTGGAGGAGTTGCGCTTTCAGTCGCTCATACTGGACCAGATCCAGGACCGTGTAACGGTAGCTGACATGGAAGCAAGGGTCATTTTTGTCAACGAGGCGGAAAGCAGGGGCGTGGGTGTGCAGAAAGACAAGCTGGTAGGAAAGGGCTTGCTTGAGTTTGGCGAAAGCGAGGAGAAAAAGGCACAACGGCGACACATCTTCCATGAGACCATTGAAAAAGGGCAGTGGCGCGGGGAGGTACAGGTGGCACAACGGGACGGCTCCAACGTGACGCTGGACATACGCACAACCAGGGTAAGCGACGCACAAGGCAAGACCATTGGCATTTGCGGTATATCCACCGATGTCACCGAACGGAAAGACATGGAGCGGCAGAGGGAATACCATTTCCGCTTTCAGCAACTGGTTAGCCTGGTTTCCAGTGAGCTGGTGGGGATCAGCATGGCCAATTTCGATCAGAAAATCGATTTCATGCTTCGGGAACTGGGACAGTTTTTCGGGGCGGACAGGGCCTACCTGTTCCGCTATGCTGAGGACCGGGAGCTCATGGACAACACACA
>SKNE01000057.1 GCA_007120675.1 Bacteroidales bacterium | reverse complement strand
GTCAATGATACCGGGGTGACATATCTGCTCTGCATGCCTGCCTTCCATGGCAAGCAAAATTAAGGGATTTTTCCAAGAGAGCACCAATTCAGAGGGCAACCCGGAACCGGATGACAATGATGGGTGCAGGCCGCACCTTATGGCCCTATTTTGGTATTCAGGTGTTAAAAAAACATGTAGTTTTGTAAATCCATTCACCAACAAACCATTGCCATGAAGAAAAACCACCTGGTAACCTTGGGAACCATTTGTTTGTCAATTATCCTGATGCTGTCATTCAGCCAGTGTCACTCAGGTCATCAGTCGCCCGTTAAGGATACCTACGTGGTGATGTTATCCATGGATGGTTTTCGGTGGGATTATGCCGGGCGGGTGCCCACGCCCAACCTGGACTATATAGCGGACCAGGGGGTGATGGCCGAGTACGTAATACCGGCCTTCCCAAGCAACACCTTCCCCAACCATTATACGATGGCCACCGGACTGTATCCTGATAATCACGGGATTGTAAACAATAACTTCTATTGCCCCGAGCTGGACATGACCTATCGCATGCGCGACAGGGAATCCGTTGAGAACGGCATCTTCTACGGGGGAGAGCCCATATGGGTCACGGCCGAAAAGCAGGGCATGACCGCCGCCTCCTATTTCTGGGTCGGATCAGAAGCACCCATCCAGGGGATCCAGCCCACCTACTGGAAAGTTTACAACACCCGTGATCCCTTTGGGGACCGAATCGACACAGTGGCTCACTGGCTGCAGTTGCCTGAAGAACAACGACCGCGCCTGGTCACCTTTTACTTCCATGAGCCCGATAGCCAGGGGCACCGGACCGGACCGGACAGTCCGGAGATCAATGAGCTGGTCATGGAACTGGACAGCCTGCTTGGGGTCTTTCTGGAAAAAATGAAGGCGTTGCCCATCTACGATCAGATCAACTTCATCGTGACATCTGACCATGGCATGACAGAAAGAAGCAAAGAGCGGTACATTGACCTGGAGCAGTATATCCAGCGCGACTGGATCGATATCGCTTTCGGGGGCAACCCCGTGATGATGTGGCGCCCGGTGGAGGGGATGACCGACAGCATCTATCACATCCTCCAGGAGGTGGAACACCTCCATGTGTGGCGAAGCGGCGAACTGCCCGGGCGGTTGAATTTCGGACACAACCCCAGGGCCCTCGACCTGGTGTTACTGGCCGACTCCACCTGGAGCATCGGCTGGGGTGAGCCATCTGAACGTTTTTATACCGGGGGGGGACACGGATGGGATAACGCCAAAAAGGATATGCATACCATATTTTATGCCATGGGACCCGCCTTCCGCAATGGCCACGTTCACGGTCCCATCGAGACGGTTGACCTCTACCCGCTCATCACCCAGATCCTGCAGCTGGATCCCGCCCCCGTGGATGGCAAGCTGGAGCGTGTCAGCGGCATGCTGGCCAGGTAAGTCCGGCCAATCCTGACCCAAGGATAAATGGATCACGAAGGCGCCTAAAACGCATCACATACCCATGAACGTGCATATCGGTAATCTTTGCCTGGGAGGGGATCACCCGGTGGCCATCCAGTCGATGACACGCAGCAATACCAGGGATGTGCAAGCCACTGCCTCGGAGTGCATGGGGGCTTTTGATGCGGGCGCCCGCCTGATGCGCATGGCCGTGCCCGACAATGAATCCCTGCAGGCCCTTGACAGGGTGCACCGACGCATCAGGGAATCAGGCTATGAACAGCCCCTGGCCGCCGACATCCATTTCCGCCCCGAACTGGCCATTGGCGCAGCAAAGATTGTAGAGAAAGTAAGGATCAATCCGGGAAACTTTTTCTCTCTCCCCCGGCATAAGAGATCCCTTGCAGCCGGTGGAACCGCGTCCGGCTACCTGGAGGCATTGCGTGAGGCCATGGCCCCGCTGGTCGGCGCCTGCCTTCGGCACGGCACCGCATTGCGTGTGGGGGTGAATGCCGGCTCCTTGCCGCCTCACATCGGACAAGCGGCTGGACATGGGCCCGAAGGAATGGTGGAGGCAGCCCTGGAGTACCTGCAGGTGTTTGAGTCGCTTGGCTTTCACCAATTGGTACTGTCATTGAAGTCGGCCAGGGTGGGGGACAATGTGCGGGCTTCGCGCTGGCTCTTCAGCGGGCTCAAGGGGACAAAACGGCCCTATCCACTCCATATTGGAATGACTGAAGCGGGAAGTGCCATGGCCGGCCGGGTAAAATCAGCCATGGCCCTGTTGCCCCTGCTGCTCCAGGGCATCGGCTCCACCCTGCGGGTGAGCCTTACGGAAGGAGCCAGTGAAGAGATCGCCTTTGGCGAAAGCCTCATAAGGCATGCCAGTCAATACGCTACGCCATCCAGCCAACCCAAAGGACCACCGCTTGACCGGGAGGGGGTGCTGCGCATTATATCTGAAGCCACCTCCGTGGATGACCTGGTTGTCGACGCAGTTTGCCAGTATGTCCTGGCCACCGATGAAGTCTTCCGCCCCTGCAATGCCCTCCATCCCTGTAAGGAGGTAGTGGTTGAGGGTCCGCCGCCACTGAAGTCAGCCGCCCTGGAGCTGGCGGCCCGCATCATGCAGGCGGGTGGGATTCGTCCCTACGAAACAGAATTTATCAGCTGCCCCGCCTGCGCCAGGGTAGCGGTGGATATGGCGGAATTGCTGATGCAGGTAAAAGAGCATCTGTCAGGCTACCCCGGACTGCGTATCGCCGTCATGGGATGCATGGTGAACGGTCCTGGAGAGATGGCGGATGCCGATTATGGATTCATCGTTGCGGGAAAAGGCAAACTCAACTTATACCGTGGCAGGCGACTGCTGAGAAAGAACCTGCCCGCCGATGAGGCCATCTCCACGCTCCAAGCAATTCTTGCCTGATATTTCCAGCCCCTGTGCGTTGCAAACCAATGACCTGGCCCGAAAATTTAGAGTTATTCTAAACAAGTTTGTACCCCGCTGATAATCAGCTGGCTTTTTTTTACACCCCACATGCGGCTTTGTATCTGCGTCATAATAAGACCTTTATAAACCCGTGAAAAGCCGTCCGGAAGCTCCCCGGTTTCATTATGTTTTCTATTTTTGCCTCTTGTGATGTGATTCTCATTTCACAACGCTGCAATGCAATCATTGCAGCTTTCTTCTTTCACTAACAAAACCTGGAGCAGTGAACGAATTATTAAACGAAATCACCTTATTTTCAGTTGTTTCCCTGGGAGCCATCGGTGGTGTGGCGGCCATTGTCCTGTTTTTGGTGGCCCAGAAATTCAAGGTCATAGAGGATCCGCGTATTGACCAGGTGGAGGAACTCTTGCCCGGGGCCAATTGCGGCGGTTGCGGACTGGCGGGTTGTCGCGCGCTGGCCGAAGCCATTGTGAAGGCTGAAAAACTGGAGGGCTTCAATTGTCCCCCCGGCGGCAGTGACGTGATGCAGGACATCGCCAAAGCCATGGGCTGGGAGGCAGGGGAAAGCACGCCGATGATCGCCGTGCTGCGCTGCAGTGGCAGCCGCGAACTGGCACCGCCCAAGGTGCGCTACAACAGCCTCATGACCTGTGCATTCGCCCACACCCTCTATGCCGGTGAGGGCGGGTGTCCCCACGGTTGCCTGGGTTGCGGCGACTGCGTGACTGCCTGCACCTTTGATGCCATGTACATGGATCAGCAAACAGGCCTGCCAGTGATACTCGACGACAAATGTGTGGCCTGCGAGGCTTGCGTAAAAGAGTGCCCGAGAAACATCATCGAGATGCGCAAAAAAGGGAAAAAGGACAGGCGCATCTTCGTTTCCTGCATCAACAAGGAAAAAGGGGGCGTGGCCAGGAAAAACTGTAAAGTGGCCTGCATTGGATGCGGAAAATGTGTCAAAGAATGCAAGTTCGATGCCATCACCCTGCAGGACAACCTGGCGTACATCGATTACGACAAGTGCACCCTCTGCCGGAAATGTCCCCCCGTCTGTCCGACCAATGCCATTCATGAACTGAATTTCCCCGTGCGCAAGAAAAAAGCCGAAGAAGCGCCGGCCACCACTTAGCCGGGGAAAGTGGGTGTGCGTACCGAAGCACCCGGAGATAACACAAACGGAAGAATATGCAGCAACTGAAGACTTTTGTTATGGGAGGGGTTCACCCCCCGGAAAATAAACTGGCAGAAAAGGGAGCCATCCAGCGGCTCGACCCGCCCAAGATGGCCGCCATTCCACTCTCACAGCACCTGGGCGTGCCGGCGGTACCCGTGGTGAAAAGGGGCGACCAGGTGTTATGTGGACAGCTCATCGCCAAGGGTGAGGCATTCATCTCGGCCAATATCCATGCGTCGGTATCGGGCAAGGTGACAAAGATTGACACGGTAACCGATACAAGTGGCTACCGCCGGAAGTCCATCATCATACAGGTTGAAGGGGATGAATGGCTGGAAGGGATCGACAGGGACCAGGGGCTGGTCAGGGAGTGCAGCCTGGATGCCAGGGAGATCACCAAAAAGATCCAGGAGATGGGGGTGGTGGGCATGGGAGGTGCCACCTTCCCGAGCCACGTGAAGATGATGGTGCCCAAGGGGAAAGCCGCTGAATACCTCATCATCAACGGGGTTGAATGTGAACCCTGCCTGACGGCTGACCACCGGGTGATGCTTGAGAAGGGGGAGGAGCTGATGGTTGGCATTGGTTTGCAGATGAAAGCACTGGGTGTTGAAAAGGCCATCATCGGTGTGGAGAATAACAAGCCTGACGCCCTGGCGCATTTGGCAAAACTGGCCGCCGACTACCCGGGGATCAGCGTGCAGGCCCTGCAGGTGAAATACCCGCAGGGTGCAGAAAAACAGTTGATCAAAGCCCTGGTGAACCGTGAAGTGCCATCGGGTAAGTTGCCCATCGAGGTGGGCTGCGTGGTGCATAATGTGGGGACGGCCGTCGCCGTCTATGAAGCGGTGCAGAAAAACAAGCCACTCATTGAACGGGTGGTCACCGTGAGTGGCAGCTCAGTGAAAAACCCCGCCAATTTCATGGTGCGGATCGGGACGCCCGTATCCCAGCTGATCGAGGCTGCGGGGGGACTCCCGGAAGATACGGCCAAGGTGGTGAACGGCGGCCCCATGATGGGCAAGGCACTCAACGACCTGGAGGTGCCGGTGAGCAAGGGGACGTCCGGGATATTGGTTTTCACCGGCGCCGAATCGATCAGGCCGCCCGAGCAAAACTGTATACGCTGCGCAAGGTGCCTCACTATCTGTCCAATGGGACTGGAACCTTACCTGCTGGCTGCCCTGGCAGACAAGAAACGCCTGGAAGAGTGCGAAGACGAGCGCATCATGGACTGCATGGAATGCGGTTCATGCCTGTATATCTGTCCGTCCGGGAAACCGCTGCTGGACCATATCCGCGTGGGGAAAAACCGCGTGGGCAAGATGATCCGTGAACGGGGATAGTGAGTGAGTGGAAGATTGTTCATAGCTAATAAATTGTACAGAGGAAAACATGAAAGTACTGACAGTTTCGGGTTCGCCCCATTATCACACAGAGGAGTCGGTCAGCAAGATCATGTACGGCGTGGTCTTTTCCCTGGTACCTGCCATGCTGGTGTCCTTCTATTTTTTCGGACTGGCTGCCATACTGGTCACCTTGACCGCTGTGGTTTCCTGCATGGCCTTCGAGTACCTCATCCAGAAATACCTGATCAAGGGGCCCATGACCATATTCGACGGATCGGCCATCATTACCGGGGTGCTTCTGGCTTTTAACGTGCCCGCCAACCTGCCGTTGGGACTGGTGGTGATTGGCTCGGCGGTGGCCATCGGGATGGGAAAAATGACCTTTGGCGGACTGGGAAAGAACCCCTTTAACCCGGCACTCGTGGGAAGGGTTTTTTTGATGATCTCTTTTCCCGTGCAAATGACCACCTACCCCGAGCCCGCTGCTTTCAGCACACGAATCACTGATGTGGTGACGGGCCCCACGCCGCTGACCATCATCAAGGACGGTGTGTCGCGGGGTCAGGAGATCTCCTCCCTCTTGCCCCAGATACCTGAATATGCCCAGCTGATGATGGGTAACCTGGGGGGGTCGGTGGGAGAGGTTTCAGCCATCGCCCTTTTGCTTGGAGGCATTTATATGCTGATACGCAAAATCATCACCTGGCACATACCGGTGGCCTTTCTAGGCTCAGCCGCCCTTTTTTCAGCCATCTTCTGGCTGGTAAACCCTGAAATGTACCCTGACCCGGTATTTCACCTGATCACCGGCGGTATGATGCTGGGCGCCCTTTACATGGCTACGGACTACGCCACCAGTCCCATGTCGCCCCGGGGTATGATCCTCTTTGGTGTGGGTTGCGGACTGCTGACCATTGTCATCCGCCTCTTTGGTGCCTATCCCGAGGGGGTGGCCTTTTCTATTCTCATCATGAATGCATTTGTGCCACTGATCAACCGTGGTATGAAACCGAAACGCTTTGGGGAGGAAGTAAAAAATGGCTAAAAGAGAATCCACTTTTCTGAACATGGTGTTGACGCTGGTTATCGTTGCGGCGGCAGCATCTTTTACCCTGGCAACCGTTTATAACCTGACCAAGGAACCCATTGAGCGGGCGAGGGAAGCAGCACGGCAGGCAGCCATTGGCATGGTGCTGCCCGAATTTGACGAGTTGAGGGCCTACTCTTTCATGCCCCCCACAGGGAGCGATTCACTGCACTTCAACCTGGCCTACAGGGAGGGCGAACTCATTGGGGTAGCCGTGGCCACCTACACGGGGATGGGCTACAGCGGCCGTATCCGCGCCATGGTCGGCTTTACGCCCGGGGGCGAGATCATCGATGTGGTGCACCTGGAGCATGCCGAGACCCCGGGCCTGGGGGACAAGATAGAGAAGGGCAAATCGGACTGGAGCGACCAGTTCCGGGGCTTTGACCCGCGGGAACAAAGCCTGAAAGTGAGACAGGATGGCGGGGACATCGACGGTATCACCGCCGCAACAATCACGGCAAGGGCCTATTGTGACGCCATCGATAGGGCTTTCCAGACCTTCAAGTTAAATCATGACGCCATCATCAAACAAGAAATCCATTAAGCTATGGGACAACTACAGAATTTCACCAAAGGCTTTGTAAAGGATAACCCAGTATTTGTGCTGCTCCTGGGCCTTTGTCCGGCCCTGGGGGTGACCACCTCCGCCTTCAATGGCCTGGGCATGGGGCTGGCCACAACGTTTGTGCTTGTGTCGTCAAACATCGTGGTTTCCCTGATCAAAGACCTCATCCCAACCAAGGTCAGGATCCCCTCCTTCATTGTGGTTATCGCCTCCTTTGTGACCATCACCGACCTGGTCATGGAAGCCTACGTGCCGGCCCTGTACGATTCGCTGGGCCTGTTTATCCCCCTGATCGTTGTGAACTGCCTGGTGATGGGGCGCGCAGAGGCGTTTGCCAGCAAGAATGACACATGGAGCGCCATCGTCGACGGCATGGGGATGGGACTTGGCTTTGCCTTTGCCCTGACCATGCTTGGTGGCCTACGGGAGATACTGGGTGCAGGAGAACTGTTCGGATGGTCGCTGTTTGCCGGCGACGGCATGCTGGTCTTCGTGCTGGCCCCGGGAGCATTTATCGGACTGGGCTACCTGGTGGCCCTCAACAATATCGTAAAAAAGAAACTGGACTAAAGCGCTGAAGCATGGAATATATCGTGATCATCATCGGAGCCGTATTCGTCAATAACATTGTCCTGGCACAGTTCCTTGGGATCTGCCCCTACCTGGGCGTTAGTGCCCGCGTATCCACTTCCATCGGTATGTCAGGGGCCGTCATGTTCGTTATGACCCTGGCCACACTGGTCACTTTCTTGATATTTAACTACATCCTCATCCCCTTTAACATTGAGTACCTGCAGACCATCTCCTATATCCTGGTGGTGGCTTCACTGGTCCAGATGGTGGAGATCATCCTGAAGAAGGTTAGTCCGGCCCTCTACCAGGCCCTGGGGATCTTTTTGCCCCTGATCGTGACCAATTGCGCCATCCTGGGTGTAACGATCCTGGCCGTGCGCGAAGATTTTGGCTTTAACCTGCTGGAGGGGGTGGTGTTCGCCATTGGAAACGCCCTGGGCTTTGCCCTGACGATCATCCTTTTTGCCGGCATACGTGAACACCTTGAGCTGATGGACGTACCCAAAGGGATGCGCGGCGCCCCGGCCGCACTGGTGGTGGCAGGTATCCTGGCACTGGCCTTCATGGGTTTTGCCAACCTGGTTTAGTTGACACCCTGGCTGACCGCCAGGCGATAATGCGGCAGATTCACTGGCCCTTTTCCGGGACTTTGCGGCGAAGAAAGCTTCCTGCGGGTTGCCGCCGCTGCTGACCATCTTCAACGACGACCTTTCCCGACTTAATCACCATCCTTGCTTTTCCCCTGAGAGTCATCCCTTCATATATGCTGATGTCGCTCCGGTGATGGTGCCTGGCAGCCGACACGATTTCGCTGGCGTGAGGGTCCCACAAGACCATGTCGGCATCAGCCCCCCGGCAGATCCGCCCCTTGCGGGGATATAAACCAAACAGCCGTGCCGGCCCGGTGGAGCAAAGCGCCACCCAGCGCTCGTGGCTGATACGCCCCTCCAAAACACCATGGGTATAAATGAGTGCTAAACGGTGCTCAACGCCCCCGGCTCCGTTGGCAATCAGCCGGAAGTCATTTCTGCCCGCGGCCTTTTGTTCCATGAAAAAGGGACAATGATCGGTTCCTACCACCTCAACGGTGCCGTCGGCAAGGGCCCCCCAGAGCGCATTCCTGTCGCTTTCAGACCGCAGCGGGGGACTCAAAACAAAGGGTGCGGCCTGCTCAAAGGGTGCATCGTATACCGATTCATCCAGCAACAGGTGGTGTGGACATACCTCCGCCATCACAGGCAGGCCCGCCGACTGCGCCTTGCGGATATGCTCGATGGAGGCGGCCGCGGAGACATGTACGATGTAGACCGGACAGGCGGTTTGCGCACACAGGGCAATGGCCTTTTCCACGGCCTGGCTCTCGGTGTGCGGCGGCCGGCTTTCCGGGTGGCTTGCCGGACCCGTCTGGCCTGACTCCGCCAGCTCCCTGCGCAGCCTGTCCACCTCGTCTCCTGTCTCACAATGCACCGTGACCATGCCCCCCTCCTTTGCCACGGTGCGCATCACCTTTGCCATCACCTCCTCATCGATGCCTATGCTGTCCTTATATGCCATGTACAGCTTGAAGGAGGGAAGTCCGGCTGCAATGCAATCGCGGATCTCAGCGGCGGTGCTGTCCCTCCATTCCACCGGACTCACATGAAAGCTATAGTCAGTGTGGCAGCGCCTGGCTTCCATCAGGCGTGCGGCGAGGGCATCGGTGAGGGACATCCCCCGGCGGGGAGTGACAAAATCAATGAGGGTGGTGGTGCCCCCCAGCAGCGCGGCCCTGCTTCCGCTGACAAAATCATCGGAAGAGAAGCCCGCCGCAGTGGGCAGGTGCATGTGCACATGGGGGTCAAGTCCGCCCGGAAGCAGCAGCATGCCGCCGGCGTCAATGCTTTCTAGGGGTTCGCCTGCTGGCGGACTGACCTGGTCAGCCACCTGCACAATGTGCCCGCCCCGCACAAGGACATCGCCGCGGGTACGACCATCGGCGTTTACAATCTCTGCTTGACGAATCACCAGGTGCATGGGTCAACGAGTGTCGTTAAAAAAAACGGGGTGTCATCCTGATCATGGCAAAAGCCCAGTGGGCAAACTCATCCTTGCTGCCCCCCTTGAGAATCTCCATGCTTTCGCTGCCAAAGAGGACGGAGTAGCCAAACTGCAGCTGGGTGAACTCATTGAATTGGTAGCTGTATACCAGGTCGATCTCCGTTCCCAGGTATTTGTCGATGGCCCGGCCCGGGTCGCCGGGATCGGGATAATCGCTTTGCATGAAAAAGAGGTGCAGGTCGGCATCCAGGGTGGACCGCTCTCCCAGTCTGATGGCATTCCTCAGGTAGGGGTTGAACAGTCCGGCATTCTCCGTATGCTGCGGGAAGGCCGTGAAATAGTCCATGAAACCGTTCCGGGCGTGCCCCATCCCATAAAGGTCGCTGAAGGCCGTGAAGGTGACCGTGAAAGGTTCTCCGGTAGGCATCTGGTCAAGGCCCGAGAACAGCTCGAAACCAAGGGTGGCGCGCCAGCTTTCACTTAAGGGGGCAAACGCTTCTCCCATCAGGTACCAGGCACTGATGTCCTGGCCGCGTGAGGTCTTGCCAAACTGGTAAGCAGGGTACAGACGCCACTCCACGCCGCCGCCATCATAAACCAGGTAAGAGGCCATGGTGTAGCGCAAATTGAAATCTTCCGGGTCGTTTGGGTGCTCATAGCCATCGGCGATAAAATGCAGTGAAAGCCTGCTGCGCTCACCCAGTACGGTGTTGTACCACAGATAGTTAAGTGTCTTGTAATTGTTGAGCAAATAATGGGTCTCAAACAAGCGGTTCTGGCTCTGGTTAAAGGCTGCCCCCACGTGGAGCCGGCTGCCACCTTCACTTTGAAAGCGGGCCACCAGGGCATCGTGGGTGCGCCCCGTCAGGGCCCAGTCGTTGATGGCCATCAGCCGTTGCGTGTCGTAACGCAACTCCTGCCGCCCCGCAGTGATGCTGAGCCTTTCGGAGGGATGAAGGGCCACCCAGGCTTCGTATACGCCAAAGCTTGGTTCGCCGTTCATGGTGAATACCTCGCCCCACAGGCGCAGGTCCTGGATGGCAATGCGGGCACTGACGCGGCTGTCGCCGGCATAGGAGAGCGACAAGCGGGTGCGCTGGTTTACCTGCCCGCCCGGATTGCTGTCCTCTGCCGGCATCTGACGGTATCCATCCCTGAACTCAGCCCGGGGACGAATCTGGGCATCCATGGAGAACTGCCCGTAGGACCATAAAGGCAGCAACAGCCATAATAGGGTGTGTACAATGTATCGCATGTGTCTTATTTTGGTTCGGAAATACGTGTAAACATAAGAAAAAAATCTGCAGTGACCGGGGCCCGCTGCAGATTTTTTTGTGTTTTGGTTAGTGAATTAGCCAGGGTAGATCATCTACCCTGCGGGTGATGGGATGCGCTGTGAAGCCCGTGGCCGCTCATGGCCCTGAGGCACGATGGCCGGGAAATCCAGTTTATTGGGTCAGCGAGGAGATCATTTGTTCACTCTCTTTGGATGCAATGCCCATGACATCGGCCACAATACCACCCATCATGTTGCCCATCATGGCGGTATTCATCCACGAAACATAGGTTTTTCCGTCAGACTTCTCATAAATGGAGACCCTGCAGGGCATCATGGAGGATACGATGCGCTCGTCATCGCGCTCCAGTATCCGTACCGCGTGTTCCGGGTGACAAAGCTCAAATACTTTGGCATTCAATACATCGTAACCAAAATTAGCCATGGTTTCTTTCATGTCGTGTACCGTGGGGATGGACCAGCCCATTTGCTCGGCAGTCTGTGTGAACACCTCCACGGAACGGTCAAAATTGTAATTGCTTTCCGCTTCCTTTAACATCATGGAGGGCGCCGACTTGTAGGCCAAAAAACCAGTCAGTATCATACCAGCAACCAGTCCCGCTATTCCGAATAAATACTCCTTTTTCATTGTATCATTTGTTTTAAGGTGTAACATGTTTTTGTTTGGCCTCTAAGTATCGAAATTTGTGCCACTTTGTGTAAATGGCTATAAAATAGAAATATACAATAAACGACGACAAATTGGTTAACATTTTGGTTAGCTGTTAAGTTAGCAAAAAACTGTAAATTTGTAAATAAGATGTTAACTAGCCTGCATTATTCACACTCAATCCAAGGCATAATGGTATTTGACTTCAACGAGCTCAGCAGCAAGATGCCCGCCGGTGTCCTGGTCACCGACCCCCACCTGGAGGTACTTTACATGAATACCTACGCACGGGAGCGGATCTTTTCCCTGCGTCCTGGTCAGGACAGTGCTTCGGTGATGATGAATCGACGTTTTTATACCACTGACCGGCAGGACTTTGACATGGGAGGCTGCATGAAGAACATGGTAAGGGACAGGCAGCGGTCGTTCCATAAGACCCTGATACTGGTCAGGAGGGAAGGGGAGATCCTGGTTTTTTTCACGGCCAGTGCTTTTTTGCTGGAGGGGTCGGATTACTACCTTTTTGTGCTGGTGGACATT
>SKNE01000290.1 GCA_007120675.1 Bacteroidales bacterium | reverse complement strand
TGGCCATTCCGAAGCCCCGCGAATAGATCACTTCCTTGTCGCGCATCACCAGGATGGCCGCACCGGGCGTGCTCTCCTTGTTGAAGTCTTCCATGAGTGCTTCCACCCTTTCGGCCGGGCTTTGGGTTACTTCGTCCGCCCGGGCATTTTCCGCTGAAAGGCTTGTTGCTGCTGATGAGCTCATTGCTGCAGCAAGGCCCACCGCTGCTACCAGCAAGGCCATGGTGAGCAGCCTCTTGATCGTCTTGTCTTTCTTGTTTTTCATGGTGTATGATGTTTTGTTTGTATTGATGGCCATCATGGCCATTTCACGGACTGGAATTGTCCGCCTCGCAATTTAATAAAAATCCGGATGATTAGAGACCGCCGTTTCAAGGCGGGAATATTCCTGGATCGTTATTGATGTTAAAAATGGGGGGAAGAAAAAAGGTGTACCCGGAGCCGGGCTCGAACCGGCACGGCCGCAATGGCCACAGGATTTTAAGTCCTGGGTGTCTACCAATTCCACCATCCGGGCAAGACACCTCCTAAAAAAAAACCTCTTTTCAGAGGTTTGGGTTTTGAGCGGAAAACGGGACTCGAACCCGCGACCCCGACCTTGGCAAGGTCGTGCTCTACCAGCTGAGCTATTTCCGCAGTCGCTTTGTTTGCGGATGCAAATATACGCTTTTTTTTAAACAACAAAATATTTTTTCCCTTGTCAGGCAGGGGAATCAAGCCGGCCCCCGGGCTGCGCCATGCCCGCGTCGCAGAATTCAAAAACACCAGCATGGGCACACTGTCTCAACCCCCTCATAAATGCTGTTAAAATAGCGTCCAATATGTTATTATTCATTAAATTTGTGCGCCAAAAAAGCCATATTAACTTTAAGCATTCATCACATGAAAAATTTGCTCAGTTTGTCTCTCCTGATGATTATCCTCCTGGGGAGCACTTCATTGACCGCTCAGACTGAATTGCGCTTTGGACATATCAACACCAATGAACTGCTTCGCATGATGCCGGGCAGGGACGCGGCGCAGGCTGAGCTGGAGCGCTATGCCAGGGAACTGGAGGAGACCTTCGTGGCCATGCAAAATGAGTTTCAGACAAAATACCAGGACTACCTCGAAAAACAGGAAACTTTTTCTCAGCTGGTCAGGCAGTCGCGTGAGCGCGAACTGCAAAGCCTCAACGAACGCATCATGGAGTTCCAGGAGTCGGCCCAGCAGGACCTGATGCAGCAGGAAGAACGGTTGTTAAGCCCCATCATCGAACAGGCCCGTGAGGCCATCCAGAAAGTGGGTCGCGAACACGGATATACCTATATCTTCGACACCAGCGGCGGATCCATGGTTTTCTGGGAGAATGGCGAAGACATCATGCCCCTGGTCAGGGAGGAGCTGGGACTCTAAAACCGGGCCTAAAGGATCTATTCCTTCGTTTTGTACCATCCCGCATAGCGGATATAGTTCGCGGAGATTCGCTCCAGCAGGTGTGAGGTGAGTTCTTCGTTGACCTCCTTTATTTTCCTGGCGGGGATGCCGGCGTAGACGCTGCCCGGCTCTATCACCGTGTTCTCCAGGACCACCGCACCCACCGCGATGATGGAGTTTTTGCCCACCACGGCATTGTCCATCACCACCGCATTCATTCCCACCAGCACATTGTCCTCCAGGGTACAGCCGTGCACGATGGCATTGTGGGCTATGGACACGTTATGTCCAATGGTGGTGGGGGCCGTCTCGAAGGTGGCGTGGATCACCGCGCCATCCTGGATGTTGACCCTGTTCCCGATGCGGATGCGGTGCACGTCGCCGCGCACCACCGCATTGAACCATACGCTGCACTGATCCCCCATCACCACGTCGCCGATGACCGTGGCATTGTCGGCCAGGTAACAATCCTTCCCAAAGCGGGGCGTACACCCGCGTACTGATTTGATTAAAGCCATCTCATCTGTCTTTAAGGTGCCGTTTTACCGGATAGGGAGCGGCCACCCGCCAACCCGGCCATCAATCTGCCGACTGCCGATCCCGTCGTCCCGGCCATCAATCTGCCGACTGCCGATCCCGTCGTCCCGGCCATCAATCTGCCGACTGCTGATCCCGTCGTTCCGTCCATCAACCTGCCGACTGCCGATCTCGTCGTCCCGTCCGCCCACCCGCCTGGGTGCCGGACTATAGTCCGAGGAGGCTCTGCATGGGGTCGCGCCCCTGGAACATCAGCTTCACCGGATCCTCAATGAGCTCCTTGACCTTTACAAGGAAACTCACCGACTCCTTGCCGTCAACGATCCGGTGGTCGTACGACAGTGCCAGGTACATCATGGGGCGTATCTCCACCTTGCCGTTGATGGCCACCGGCCGTTCCACGATGTTGTGCATCCCCAAAATGGCACTTTGCGGCGGGTTGATGATGGGGGTCGAGAGCAGGCTGCCAAACACCCCGCCGTTGGTGATGGAGAAGGTGCCGCCACTGAGCTCCTCAATGGTGATCTTGTTGTCACGGGCACGCTCTGCCAGCTCGTTGATGATGCGTTCCAGTTCGGGAAGGGACTGCTGTTCCGCATTCCGTATTACGGGGACCATCAGTCCCTTGGGGGTGCTCACCGCGATGCCGATGTCGGCATAATCGGGCAGCACGATCTGGTTGCCATCAATCTGTCCGTTGACCTGGGGAAAGAAGGGAATGCTCTCAGCCACCGCCTTCACGAAGAAGGACATGAAGCCCAGCTTGAAACCGTATTGCTCCGTGAACACCTTCTGGTATTTCTTTCGCAAGGCCATGATGGCCGACATGTCCACCTCGTTGAAGGTGGTGAGCATGGCGGTCTGGTTTTTGACAGCCACCAGCCTCTCGGCCACCTTTTTACGCAGGGTCGACATCTTTTGCCTGTTGAGCTGGCGACTGCCTCCCCAGGAACCCGTGAAGCCGCTGCCGGGATCCGGAACGACAGCCGGCGGAACGGCTGGTCCGCCCTTCGCTTTGGCCCCGGCAGCTTGTCCACCCTCCCTTTCTGCCAGTTGGACGGCAAGGGCTTGCAGTATGTCCCTGCGGGTGATCCGCTTCCCGTCGCGCGCCAGGACATCCCTGTCTGCCGTGATGCCCTCTTCCTCCAGCAGGCGTTTGGCCTGTGGCGAAAAGATCACGTCCGGCTCTTGGCTGCCGGCGGGACCAGCGCCCGGTGCGTCCTGTCCGGACCCGGGCTGACCGCTGCCAGTTGGCGTGCCCTGGCCTGATCCGGGCTGACCGCTGCCAGGTGCTGTGCCTTCGCCGGCTGGTGTGCCCTGGCCAGCTTGTGGTTGTCCGCTGACAGGACTGCCGGCTGAGGTGGTCTTTCCTTGCCCCGGCTGGCCGTCCGCCTCTGC
>SKNE01000259.1 GCA_007120675.1 Bacteroidales bacterium | reverse complement strand
GGTTTCTACAAAGGTGGTGGGACGGTAACCGGTCTATACTGAAGTGGCGGGAGGGTAACCAGCCACACCTGCGCCTCTACGCCCCCACATACTCCCTGTACCACTCCACAAACCGGGTGATGCCGGTCTCTACGGAGGTGGTGGGACGGTAGCCGGTGAGGCGCTCCAGCGAGGTGGTGTCGGCCCAGGTGGCGACCACGTCGCCGGGCTGCATGGGCATCAGCTCCTTGATGGCGGTGCGGCCCAGGGCGCGCTCCAGGGCGGTGATGAAATCCATCAGCTTCACGGGACTCCCCCGGCCGATGTTGTGCACGCAGTGGGACACGTCGCTGGTGGATGGGTCGGGTGTGCGGCCATCCCAGGAGGGGTTGGCCGAGGGGGGTAAAAAGGTGAGCCGTACGATCCCCTCTACGATGTCGTCCACGTAAGTGAAATCACGCATCATCTCACCGCGGTTGAAGACCTGGATGGGCTCGCCGGCCAGGATGGCGCGGGTGAAAAGAAAGAGGGCCATATCGGGCCGTCCCCAGGGTCCGTAAACGGTGAAGAAGCGTAGCCCCGTGGCGGCGATGCCGAAGAGGTGGCTGTACGTGTGGGCCATCAGCTCGTTGCCCTTCTTGCTGGCGGCGTAAAGGGATACCGGGTGATCCACGTTGTGCTGCACCGAAAAGGGCATCGTGAGGTTCTTGCCGTAGACCGAGCTGGAGGATGCATAGACAAGGTGCTTGACGGGATGGGCGCGACAGGCTTCCAGGATGTTCAGGAAGCCGGTGATGTTGGCGTCCACGTAGGCCTGCGGATTGGTCAGGCTGTATCGCACCCCGGCCTGGGCTGCCAGGTGTACCACGTAGTCAAAGTCTTCTGTGGCGAACAGTTTCGTGATGGCTTCCCTGTCGGCCAGGTCGGCCTGCAGGAAGCGGTGTGTGGGGAACCGGCCGGAGGGGACCGGTCCGCTGCCTGCCGCCGCCGGATCGATGCCCAGCTGCCGCAGGCGGTCCTGCTTCAGCCTCACATCGTAATAGTCGTTGATGTTGTCCAGTCCGACCACCTCGTAGCCCTTGTCCAAAAAGGCCCTGCACAGGTGGTACCCAATAAATCCGGCCGTGCCGGTCACCAGGATCTTTGTCATGAGAGGTGCTTAGTCTATGGTTTGGCCGGGGGTGGCGGTGCCTGTCCCCGCTTGGCGTATGCGTTGGGCGATCTCTACGCTGGGCCGGGCGGTCTCTACCCTGAAACCCCGTCCGGCGAGGATCTCCTTATAGCTCTCGGTGTGCAGGTCGGTGAAGCCGTCGCTGAACTCCACCTCCTCGCCCCCGATGGTGATGCTGCGATAGGTGCGCTTCCCCTGCTCGATGGCTTGCCGTGGCAGGTCTTTTTCGTTCACGCTCAAGAACCAGTTGACCCGTGCCTGCTCGAAAACCAGGTGTCCGCGCGCCCTGTCGGGCCGGTTTTCCAACACCTCCAGGTCAAGGAAACGTCCGAAGATCCATCCCAGCATGTCAAAAAAGTGGATGCCGATGTTGGTGGCTACGCCGCCCGACTTCTGCACGTCGCCCTTCCAGGAGAAGAAATACCATCTTCCGCGACTGGTAATGTATTGCAGATCGATGTCGTACACCTTGCCGGGGGGTCCCTCTTCGATCCGCTTCTTGAGCTGCCGGATGCTGGGGTGCAGGCGCAGCTGCAGGATGGTATGGATCTCCTTGCCTGACTCCCTTTCCAGCTCACACAGCGCATCCAGGTTCCAGGGGTTGAGCACGATGGGCTTCTCGCAGATGGCGTGGGCACCGTTGCGCACGGCCATGCGGATGTGGGCATCGTGCAGGTAGTTGGGTGAACAGATGCTCACGTAGTCCACCCCGCCCTGGCCCAGGCGCCGCAGCTTGTCCAGGTGCCGGTCGAAACGTTCGGGCTCCGTGAAAAAATCGGCGTGGGGGAAGTAGCTGTCGATCACACCCATCCCATCGTAGGGGTCCAGCGCACAGATGAGCGCATTGCCCGTGTCCTTGATGGCGCGCATGTGACGGGGGGCAATGTAACCGGCAGCCCCAATCAGTCCGAATTTTACCGCATCCATAGTTGTAAATATATCCTTAATAAAATATCTCTGTTTCCTGTTCGATGTGCACCAGCCAAGCCAGGGGATGGTGCAGGAATAATCCCAAATGAAGGGTGTTTTGGTGTTCGAAGGTAAGGTTTTTTTCTGTACCTTTCGGGGGCATAACTGACAGCGATGGAGCTATACGTTTCCTTCTCTTTTCTTAGTGCGCTCCTTGCGCTGGTGCTGGCTTTCCAGATCTACCGGCTGGATGTGGACAAGCAGTTCGGGACTTTTTTGCCGGTGATGCTCTCCCTGGCCGTTTGGACCCTGTTTGGTGGCCTGTCCTATTTTAGTCCCCTGGAATACAACATCCTCTTTACGAAAACATCTTTTTTGGGGATTATCACCCTGCCGGTCTTCCTGCTGCAGTTTGCCCTCCATTATGCCGGAAGTAAATGGCACGACTATTTTCAGCGCAGGCCGTGGTATCTGTGGAGCATTCCCTTTATCAGCATCCTGCTGATGGCCAGCAACGAATACCACGGACTGTTTTGGAGGGAGGTTGTTCCCGAGACGCTGTTTGTGAACTACGTCGGACTGAAATACGTGCCGGGTACGTGGTTCTGGGTGCACTCCGTTTACAGCTATTCATTGGTGGTGCTTTCGGTCGTGGCGTTCTACCTTGTGCTAAAAAGGCAGGGGGCCGTGGCCGGTCAGCTGGCATTGCTGGTGGGTATCTCCCTGCCAATGGCCACCAGCATGCTGTTCGTTTTTGGCGTTACCACGATCGATTTGAGTCCGCTGACCCTCAGCCTGGCCGTCCTTGCGGGAGGGGGTTTCATATCCAGCCGCTTCTACGTGCGGAACCTGGAGGCGGTGGAGGCGCTCCAGAAGAAAACCAGCGAGCTGAATAAGCTGTACAACTTGATTGTCGGCATATCAGGAGAACTCATCCAGGCTGAGCCGGAGCATATGAAGGAGTCGATCCAGGATGTGCTGGCCAAACTGGGACGCTTCACCGGGGTGGATAGGGTCTACCTCTTTGATTATGACGAGCCAAAGGACGAGGTGAATAACTCCTATGAGTGGTGTGGGGAGGGGGTCCAGCCCGAAATTGACAACCTGCAGCAGATCCCGTTCAAGGAGGCGGTGCCCCGATGGCGCTCACTGTTCCTTGAGAACCGGTATGTATACATTCCCCAGGTAAGGGACCTGCCCGATGACCCCATCTACGCCGACGAGCGGGCGATCCTGGAGCCCCAGGGGATACAGTCGCTCATCGTGGTGCCGATGTTCTTTGGCAAGCGGTTCGTGGGCTTTGCGGGATTTGATTCGGTGCACAGCTCGCGG
>SKNE01000294.1 GCA_007120675.1 Bacteroidales bacterium | reverse complement strand
GGCCCAGTCTTTCTGGCGGTAGGCCCTTGCCTGGTTGGTGGCTTCCACCGAGGCCCCATGCACTGAGAGCACCAGGGCCTGTTCGTCTGCGCGTGATGTGGAGGGGGCCAGGCTGTAATATTGCACGCTGCCGTCTATTTTGCTGATAAAGGTTCTTTCGTGGTGCTGGAGGGGGTTTTTTACCTTCAGGACGATCTCCTTTTGGTGTATCAGCGCCCCGCTTCCATCCAGCAGGCTCAGGGAGGCCCTCAGGCTGTCCGCTTCCGGGGGGGTGACTGGCGCCGGGATCCTGAAGGGCATTTTGCGGACCGCCAGGGGCATGATATCCCTTGCCTCGTGGATGGCTGTCTCACCGGTCTCCAGGCGGCACTCTATGCGGAGGTCCCGCAAGAACTCCTCCGAGGCGTTCACCATGCGGACGGCCCCCCAGCCAGGGTCTCTTTCACCACGGACCACGGAGGGGAGTGTCATGTCGCGCAGGGAGAATTGCACGCTTTGGCTTGGAATGACGATCTGCGCCCGCACACGTCCAAATCGCCCGTAAGTATAAACAAATTCGTTGCGGCCTTCCTTCAGCCTGAACGGGATAAGGGTATGGCCATAATCGTAGTGGTCCCCTTCGGCGGGCATCCCGTTGATGAAAACCCTTGTATGTCCCGTGGCCTCCAGCAGGACCACCTGCGATGCAGGTGATTCGTAATGGGTGTACAGGTAAGCCCTGCCCAGCTCCCCGCTAAAATAGCCTGATTCGCCCGCTTGTATGGGTTCCCAGCGGCGTTCGGCGGGGTCTGCATCATAGCTGTCCCCCAATGGCTGGCCCGCCACCGGCGTGGTAAAACGACCAGTGGCCATCTGCCAGAACAGGATGTCCTGCATCCCGGTGAGCATTCCCGGGCGCATGGCTTCACGCAGGGCCAGCCCCTCTGTGAACTGGTGCAGTACCTGCCCCTCTTCCGTCTGTGCCAGCGGCTCCCTGCCAAAAATCTCCACAATGTTTCCGGTCTCCTGGGCCATGCATTGGCACGGTGTCCACATCACCAACAGGGTGGCTAAAAAAAGGGTTTTTGCACCGGCTGATCGATATCCATTCATCATCTTATGTTTAATAATGCTTATCTTGCGAGCTCATTGGATGCCAAGGCAAAGGTAATCAATCTATACCAGGCTGCTCCTGTTGCATGCGCATCAGATCAGGCTTTAATCCCTCATTAAAAACCATAATACTTAGGAAAAGATGACACGCTACAAAAGCTTTCCCATTTTTCTGGCTTTCCTGGCCATGGGTTTCGGGGATGTGGTAGGCCCCCTGGTTTCCCTGGTAAAGACCACCTTTATGGTCTCCAACTTTGTTGCCTCCCTGATCACCACCAGCGGCTTCATCATGTTCGGCATCCTTTCCATCCCCCTGGGGGTTTTCCAGGACAGGAAGGGCAAGAAATTCATTCTCAGCATGGGCCTGCTCGTGGCCCTCATAGGGCTGGTCCTGCCCATGCTCTTCGGGATGTACGGTCCGCCCACCACCGTGGATCCCGCGTCAAACATCAAGCTATACGCCCTGTTTGCCTCCATCTTCCTTTTGGGGGCCGGTGCCACCACGCTGCAGGTGGCCGGCAACCCCATCATGCGTGACGTATCGCCCCCCGGTCGCTATTCCAGCAATTTGTCCCTCGGACAATCCATCAAGGCCATCGGCTCCTCCCTTGGCTTTTTGGTCCCCCCCGCCGTGGCGGTATGGTTCGGACTGGACTGGACCGTGCTTTTTCCACTCTTTGCCATCATCATCCTCATCACCATTCTATGGGTCAGGAGCATCCGGATCACTGAGCACCGCAGTGAGGGAGCGCAGGCTGCCACCCTGGCATCCAGCTTCAGCCTGCTGAAAAACCCTTTCGTTCTGATGATGGTGACGGGCATCTTCCTTTATGTGGGGGCGGAGGTGTCCATGAGTGCACAGATCCCCATCCTGATGGCCAATGTATATGGCTTCACTGACTTCGGACTGTGGCTGGCCTGGGGACTGTTCTTTTTGCCCATCTTCCTGGGTCGCCTGGCGGGCGCTTTCCTGCTGAGGGTGGTCAGGGCAGGTCACTTCCTGCTGTTTAGCGTACTGCTTTCCATGCTGGGCATGCTGATGCTCTTTTTTGGCAGCCAGTATGTGGCCTTCACCGGCATCGTGCTGGTGGGACTGGGGTTCTCCAATGTCTTTCCGCTCATCTTCTCCATCACCGTGGATGCCCTGCCCGAGCGCTCCAATGAGCTGTCCGGGCTCATGGTCACTGCCATCGTGGGGGGAGCCGTCGTACCCCCCATCACAGGCGCCATTGCCGACCTGAACGTATTGCTGGGCTTCCTTGTTCCGGCAGCCTGCATCATCTACGTGCTCATCCTGGCCATACAATCTTTCAAAAAATGAACAGACGGCCTACGCAGTATGCACCTGCCATGAAAAATCCCGGCGCACAGGGCCTTTATCACGTCTTCCTGGTTGCCGCTCTCCTGCTCTGTTCATGCACGAGCGGTGAACGCAGCCTAATGACTCACCAGGACCTGGATGATGGATGGGAGTTTCTCTACCAGCGCAACGGGCAGCAAACATGGTTTTCGGCAAGCGTCCCCGGCTGCATCCACACCGACCTGCTGGAGCATGGGCTGATCCCTGACCCCTTTTACGGGTGCAATGAGCATGAAGTGCAATGGGTCGGGCGGCAGGACTGGGCGTACCGGAAGACATTCATGGTGGACGAAGCCCTTTTGGAGGCAAGGGCCATCCAGCTTGTCTTTGAGGGACTGGACACCTACGCTGCCGTTCGCCTGAACGGACAGGAGCTTTTTCAGTCTGACAACATGTTCCATCCCTGGGAGGTGGATTGCCTGGAACACCTGAGGCCTGGCGAAAACCTGCTTGAGGTGCTCTTCTCCTCCGCCGAAGAGCGTTTCATTGAGGATTCCATTGCCCTGGGCTACCCCCTCCCCGGCGGCCGCTGGGTATTCGCCCGTAAGGCCGCCTATCACTTTGGCTGGGACTGGGGACCCACCCTGATCACCGCCGGCATCCACCTTCCGGTGTACCTCAGGGTGTTGCACAGCCATTACCCCAGGGACATTCAATTGTTCACCACCTACCTGGAAGAGGAAGAGGCCGGGATACGGGCAGAGCTGCATATTGAGGCAGCCTTTGCAGAAGAGGCCCTGGTCAGGGTATGGGACCTGTCAGGCAGCACAGTATATGCGGAAGAGTCCATCGGACTGTTGCCCGCAACGGAGCAGTATGTGGTTGATTTCGTCATCCGGGATCCCATTTTATGGTGGACACATGACCTGGGTGAGCCCCACCTGTATGAGCTGATGGTGGAGATCCAGACCGCTTCCGGACACGTTCATCGTGAGCATATTCCCTATGGTTTGCGCACCATAGAGGTGGTAACGGAGACGGATACCCATGGTGAATCGTTTTTCTTCCGACTGAACGGACTGCCTGTCTTCATGAAGGGGGCCAATTACATACCCCAGCACAGTTTCATCACCGCCGTCACGGATGATGATTACCGGCAACTCATCGATCACGCCCTGGCATCGAACATGAACATGCTGCGTGTCTGGGGTGGCGGCATCTATGAGCGGGACCTGTTTTATGGGCTGTGCGATCGCAGGGGCATCCTGGTGTGGCAGGACTTCATGTTTGCCTGCGCCATGTACCCGGGGGATGATGATTTCGTGGAGAGTGTAAGGCGAGAGGCTGAATACCAGGTAAGGCGGCTTAGAAACCATGCCAGCCTGGCCATGTGGTGCGGCAACAACGAGGTGGATGAGGGATGGCATAATTGGCAGTGGCAGCGCGTTCACCAGATCCAGGCCGGCGACTCGGCCAGGATCTGGTCAGACTACCTGCGTGTCTTTCACGACTTGCTTCCCGGCATCGTGGAGGCCGTTGACCCCGGCCGCCATTACCTTCACACCTCGCCGGTGCACGGCTGGGGTCATGAAGAAAGCTTGCGGGAAGGGCCTGCCCACTACTGGGGTGTATGGTGGGGCATGGAGCCTTTTGAGATGTACCTGGAGAAGGTCCCCCGTTTCATGAGCGAGTACGGCTTCCAGGCCATGCCTGCCATGTCCACCATACGGCAGTTCCAAGCGGAGCAGGAGGACAGCCTCTTTTCCGATGCCCTGCGCTGTCATCAGAAACACCCCACGGGGTACGAGACCATCACCGAATACATGGCCCGCGAAGGCCTCTACCCTGCCAGCCTGGAGGAGTACCTGTACATGAGCCAGCTGGTCCAGGCCAGGGGGGTGGGGATGGCCATTGAGGCACACCGGCGCGACAAGCCCCGCTGCATGGGCAGCCTGTACTGGCAGCTGAACGACTGCTGGCCGGTGACCAGCTGGTCGGGCATCGATGTGAACGGCAACTGGAAAGCCCTGCAATACACCGTCAGGCAGTTGTATGACGACATCATGCTGTCCTTCCTTGAGCAGGACGGGCAAATACGGCTGCATGTGGTGTCCGGCCTGCCGGAGGATCGCAGGGGCTTCTTGCAATGGCATCTGGTGGATATGGACAACAACAGGTTTTCTTTATATGAGAACGACCTGGAGGTGGCCGCCAACACCTCCCTGGAAGTGATCACCCTCTCTGCAGAAAAACTCAGGGAATCGCACGACCTGGATGCGATGATGCTTGAGGCGGTGTTCAGCACCGAAGACGGCCGCGTATACCGCAACAGGAAATTCCTGGAGGGGCTTGGCAGGCTGCGGCTGCCGGAAAGCCAGCCGGAATGGCACATCAGAAGTGGAGAGGATGGTTTTTACATAGACCTGCATTCCAGCGCCTTCACCGCTTTCGTTCACCTTTACCTGGCAGAGCACCACGCCTGGTTTGATGACAACTTCTTTCACCTTCTGCCGGGTGAGACAAAGACCGTATTCTGCCGCAGCGACCTGCCTTATGATGCATTCAGCGAGCAGCTGCGCCTGCAGCACATGACAACCATCATACAAAAAAAATAAACCATCCCATGTCCTTACAGAAATTGTGTTTACTCAGCCTGGTGATCCTTTCACCGGCATTGTTCCTCCCCTCCTGCACCAGCCACCCCGAAGCGGATCGCGAGCCCTTCCGCTACGTGAACCCTTTCATTGGCACTGATGGGCACGGACACACCTATCCCGGGGCCAGCATGCCCTTTGGCATGGTGCAGCTCAGTCCGGATACCAGGTTGACAGGCTGGGACGGGGCCTCGGGCTACCACTATACCGACTCCATCATTTACGGCTTCTCCCATACCGCCCTGAACGGGACGGGGGTGGGCGATTACAACGACATTTTGGTCATGCCGGTAGTGGGCGACCCCGTCTTTCTCCATACCGAATACCGATCCCCCTTCCGCAAAGAGACCGAAGAGGCCTCTGCCGGCTACTACCGCGTTTTCCTTGACAAGCCCGGGGTGCTGGCCGAGATGACCGCCACCACGCGGGTGGGCTACCACCGCTATACCTTTCCCGAAAGTGACGAATCCAGGCTCATCATCGACCTGGAGCACCGCGACCAGGTGGTGGACTCCTGGATAGAATTTGTGGGTGAGAGGGAGATCAGGGGCCTGCGACGTTCCTCCAACTGGGCCGACGACCTGGTCTGGTATTTTCACATGGAGTTCTCCAGGGATTTTGAAAGCTTTGGCATCGCAGTGGATGATGTGCTGCAGGAGGACATCCTCTTTGCCCGGGGGCAAAACATCAAGGCCTTCGTTGGCTTCGACACGGGGGAAGGGGAGCAGGTGGAGGTCAAGGTGGCCCTCTCGGCCGTGGATGCCGAAGGAGCCCGGAAGAACCTGCAGGAAGAGTTGCCCGGCTGGGGTTTTGATCAGGTGCGCAGCGATGCGGAAGACGCATGGAACAAAGAGCTCAGCCGCATCAGGGTACGGGGAGGAAGCGAGGAACAAAGGGTTGTTTTTTATACCGCCATGTACCATGCCTTTTTGCAGCCCAACACCTTTTTTGATGTGGACAGGCGCTACAGGGGGATGGACCGGGGCATCCACCGGGCAGAGGATTTTGACGTATACACCATCTTTTCCCTTTGGGACACCTATCGCACCTGGCATCCCCTGATGACCATCATCGACACCAAAAGAAGCCTGGACTATATTCGTGTGATGCTGGACATGTACGAGAAAAGGGGGCTCCTGCCCATATGGGAGCTGGCAGCCAATGAGACCTATACCATGATCGGGAATCACGCCATCTCGGTCATTGCCGATGCCTACATGAAGGGCATCCGGGACTTTGACGCGGACCGGGCCATGGAAGCGATGCTGCACAGTGCCACCCGCGACCACTTTGGCCTGGACGTTTACCGGCGGTTCGGCCATATCCCCGGCGACATGGAGCACGAGTCCATCTCCAAGACCCTGGAGTATGCCTATAACGACTGGAATATTGCGGTGATGGCGCGGGAGATGGGTCTGGAAGACGTGTACAGGGAATACATCCACCGGGCGCAGTTTTACAAGAACATCTTCGACCCTTCCACGGGATTCATGCGTCCGCGGCTCAACGGGGGCTGGCTCACCCCTTTCAATCCCACCACGGTGGACTGGCATTTCACCGAGGCCAATGCCTGGCATTACAGCTTTTACGTGCCCCAGGACATCAGCGGCCTGTATACCCTGCACGGTGGCAAGGAGCAGCTGGCGGCCATGATCGACGAGCTTTTCGAGACCGAAGACAAGATCACGGGACGGGACATGAAGGACATCACGGGACTAATCGGTCAGTATGCCCAGGGCAACGAGCCCAGCCACCACATGGCCTACCTCTACAATTTTGTGAACAAGCCCTGGAAGACACAGTACCGGGTGCGCATGATCATGGATGAACTCTACTCCCATTTGCCCGACGGACTGAGCGGCAATGAGGACTGCGGACAGATGTCGGCCTGGCTCATCATGAGCGCCATGGGCTTTTACCCGGTGAGTCCGGGCATCCCGGAATACGTCATTGGCACCCCCTGGTTCCCCGAGATGGAAGTGATGCTGGAGAATGGCCATGTTTTTCGTATCACAGCCAATGGTGTTTCCGCACGGAACAGGTATATACAGTCGGCCACCCTCAATGGGGAAGATTACACCAGGTCGTGGATTGCCCATGCAGACATCATGCAGGGAGGGCACCTCCACTTCGAGATGGGCCCGCGACCCAACAGGGACTGGGGCAGCAGCGACGGGGACGTGCCGGTGACACGCATTACCGACGAACTGCTCTTGCCGGTTCCATTCATTGAAGCCGCCGACAGGCGCATACGGGATACGGTGAAGGTGCGCATCGGGGCCATTGTCCCCGGCAGCGAGATATACTATACGCTGGATGGCAGTCCCCCCGGCCGCCATTCCCTTCCTTACCGTGAGCCCGTCATCCTGGACAGCACCACGGAGCTAACGGCCATTGCCTACAAAGATGGCTACGGGTACAGTTATCCCGTGCAGGCCTCTTTTGTGAAGATTGACCTGGACAAATCCATTGAGATTCAGTCCCGCCACCATCCTGACTACCATGGTGGCGGACCAGAGTCGCTGATCGACGGGGTGCGCGGGCCTGCCAACTGGCGCCTGGGTGGCTGGCATGGCTACCAGGGTACCGATTTCGAGGCGGTGGTGGACCTGGGCGGCGTGCAGGATATCTCCTACCTTGGCGCAGGCTTCATCCAGGACATCCGCTCGTGGATCTGGATGCCTGTTGACCTTCGGTTCTCCGTTTCCACGGATAATGAGGTGTTTCGCGAGGTGTTACACCTGGGTCACAGCGTGGCCGATGATGACTACGAGGTGGTGCAGATGGACCTGGGCTCGGAGGTCAGCGAAAGGGGCCGTTACATCAAGGTGGAGGCCACCAATTATGGCCTGATCCCCTCCTGGCACCTGGGGGCCGGCGGCGATGCCTACATCTTCATTGATGAGATCATCATAGACTGAAGGACCCTGCTGCTGCTGCTAAAAGGGGATGACAGCCCTCAGGCGGTAATAGAGCTCCATGTCCTTATCAAAGCCCATCTCGTTCACATCCTGTGCCAGTCCAAGGCTATGCACCAGCTGCAGTCCGCCCAGGCTCAGGACATTCTTCAGCTCTGCCCCGGCCCCGGCCCGGCGGGTCGTTCCCCTGTCATCACGCAGCTCGTCCTTGTGGACCACGGCGCCATCCAGGAAGAGGGCCAGGCTCGTCCTGCCCAGACCGATCAGTCCCAGGATCCTTGTATCCAGGTCGCTGATGAAGGGCATCCTGTACTCCAGCGTGCCGAAAAACAGGCGTTCGCCTGCGGCATAATCCCTGAACCCTCGAACGCGTTCGGTGTCTGCGTAGAGGAAGTCCATGCCGGCCAGCTCCCCGCCGGGGCGTATGTCGTCGTAGCGGCTGAGCCCGATGAAGTCCTGCGGAAAGGCATCACCCCATTGGGCAATGGCTCTTCCATAGAGGTAAAAGCGGTTGTCACCGCCACCGGGCAGAATGCCGTAGGCGCTTAGATCAGGCCTCCAATAGGAGGTCTCTCCGCCCATGGCATCGGTGGCGGCGGTCACCCTGGCATCCACCCCCCATCCGTCCAGCGGATGGATGAGCCGGTGAGCATAGGGCTTCTGCTTTGTGATGCGGATCCCCAGGCGCAGGTCCTGCTGCCACCCGTCTACTGGCGCACCCAGGGGGGCCTGCTCTTCTTCTCCGTCCCAAAACCTGGTGGCATCCGTATACTCATAACGCAGGCGGCCATAGATATTTGTGCTGACAAAAGGGTTGTCGATCCAGTCGCGGGGCAGCTGTCCCAACAGGAAGGCACCCGAGTTGGTGGTCACCAGGTAGTCGCGGCCATAAAAGCGTCCCGTGAAGCTGTTGTGATACAGGTTCAGGCTCAATGAAGTCCTGAAGCTATTGTTCATATATCCCAGGAATACCAGGCTGTTGTCTTTTGGCTCGGTGAAGGATACAGCCGCCATGGCGGTGAACATATGTTTTGACAGGGGCTCGCTGAAGAGGCTGATCACGCCCAGGCCAAAGTCATCGCTGTTGGTGAAGTAGGGAAAGGGGATGGTGGCCGCGTGGCTGATATGTCTTCCGGGCCTGTAGGCATAGCGCTCGCTGATCAGGTCGGGCGCAGGCTCAATCCTTGTGGGGATGACGCGGGGGGGCTGATGGGTGAGCCAGCCGCTGTAGGACGGGTTGGCGGGCGCCGGGGGATCGGCGGCCCTCCTGGAGGCATCGATGCGGTACACCTTGTTGTCGCGCTTGGTGTCTGAGCCGGTGATGACAAGACTGCCCTCCTCTTCTGGGGAGCCGGCCGGCAGCCATTGCATGCCGCTGGCCCCTGTAAAGAGGGCTGTGATGCGTTCTTCAGGGGCATCCTGCTCAAAGGGGCGTATGACAAAGAGGTTGGGTACATGGTCGCGCAGGCTGGTGTAGGCCAGGCTTTGGCCGTCCGGACTCCAGACCGGGTACCTGTCGTCCGTGGTACCGTCAGTGAACGTTTGCTCAAGGCCAGTATCCAGATTGAGCACCACGATAAAGCGTTTACCATCCTCTTCGAAGCGGGCAAAGGCCATGTGCGTGCCATCGGGATGCAGTGCCAGCCGTCCCAGCTGGACATCCCCGCTGTGGCTGGTGATCCGTTCTTCAGTCCGGCTTTGCAGGCAGCGGACAAAGATGTTGCCCGTACCGTTTTCGTTCACCACATAATAGAGGCTGTCGCCCTGCACGCTGTATACGGGGTAGCTGGCCCGGCGCGAATGGGTGATGCGCTCCCTATGGCCGGAGGCCACATCGATCACATAGATGTCGTTGAGCAGGGAGCCGTGCTGTCCCCTGGTGGTGGCGGCATAGGCTATGCGCGTGCCGTCCGGACTCCAGCCCAGGGGAGCCATCATGTTGCCCTCTGCCAGTACCCGCCTTTCCCTGACGCTGTCGTTGCCGATTACCATAAGCTGTTGATAGGGCCTTTCACGCGAGCGGAGGCCCAGGGTGGCAATCAGTGTGGTATCGGGACTGTAACGCACCTCACTGATGAAGAGGCCGGGCAATTCTTCTGCCTTGACCCCCAGGGAGTCGCTCCGCTCCAACTGGGCAGCCAGGCTGTGATAGTGGATATTCATGTGCCGCCGCCATTCATCCACAAAGTCCCCGAAGCTTTGTTCCGTCACCTCCTCAAAGGCCTTGTTAAAATTGTGTACCCTGATCAGCCCGCCCAGTATCTCCCTCCTATGGGCCAGTATCTTGGGCATCAGGGTATCCCCATAGGTGTGGGAGAAATAGCGTACCTGGGCATTGCCGCTGGCGTACATCAGGGCGGTGTTGCGCAGGGAGCTTCCATCCGTGTACGATGGCCGTCCATCGTAGAAGGCTTTGCGCAGCAGGTCATCTCCGCGCAGGGCATGCCATGGTTCGGTGTAATACTGTGCGATCCCTTCGGTCCACGGAACAGGCAGCGCAGGGGCCGTAGCCAGGAGACCCGGGAGGCGCAGGTTGGACTTAACCGCTTCGAAATGGAATATGTGGGCCAGCTCGTGGGCCAGGACCGTTCGCAACCATTTCTCCTGTCCGCTCCATCCTTCGGCCACCTGGTTCAGGTTCACCCATATGTTGGTATAGGCCCTGGGAAAGGGGACGGCAAATCCGTTCATGATCTCATCCTCATCACTTAGGTAGACGCGTATCTTGTAGTCAAACGAGACATCCAGGTTGGCTGACAGTGCCTCATAGGTGGCTTCGGCGATGGCTGCTGCTTCAGTCTCGATACCCTCCAGGTGAGCCGGGTAGCTGATGATGAAATGGGGTGTTTCCGCACTGCGCCATTCCAGTTCAGGATGGTTGCGCTGGTTAAACATGGAAAAGCCCACGGGAAATACCGTGGGCTGTGAAAAGACCGGCAGGCAAAACAGGGATGCCGCCAGCAAAATCGTCCATTGAGTTGCTTTCTTGCGCTTCATTATTCTCTGATCAGTTTGCCTACCATCTTGGCACCTCCCAGCTCCGGCACCACCACTTCATATTTCAGTACAAGGTATGAATCCTGATCCACCCAGATGGTTTGTTCACCGGGGCTGCCGTCGGCGTGGCTCAGCCCAATGCGCCAGGTGGCGGTACCATCCTCCATGGTGTCTGCGTGGGTGGTCATACGAAAGAGCTTTTCCGACATGGCATTCATGTCCACATTTCTGAACAGGCCGGAGTAACCCTCACTGAGTGGCAGGGTGGCCAGCTGCATGGCTTGCGCCGGACCTTCTGCGAAGAGGGGCCCGTTCAGCGAAACATCCACTGGTATCTCCTGATCGCCCATGAGGATGAGCCCTTCCACCCTGTCGGTTCCGTATTGGACTTCGATGGACATGGGCCCCTGGTTTATCTGGCGCGAAAGGGGCTTGAGGCTGGAGGCTTCAAGGGTGATCACATCGGACGATTCCCCCATGGGGGTCTGGGTCATCTCGGTGATCTGCACCTTGTCATCGTGGGGGGCGATGGTCACCGTGGTCTCCATCTCCATACCCATGGCTTCCAGTGTCACTTTATAGTTATAGGAACCGTGGGGCAGTTCCCTCACAGGGCTTAGTGTGCGCCGTACTTCTTCTTCACTGATCTCTTCCGGCAGGGTCACCGTGCTGATGTCGACGGTGATCTCTTCCAGGCGCTGTGCCACCTCTTCGGGCATATCTTCCTGGTAGCGCCCTCCCACGTGCTGTGCCAGGAATTGTTCCATGGCGGCGATGAATGCCATGTTGTTTACCGGGCGCATGAAGCCGTGCCCTTCGTCGGGCGCATTCAGGTAGGTCACCGGAAACCCCCTGTCGCGCAGGGCCACCACGATCTGGTCGCTTTCGGCCTTAAGCACCCTGGGGTCGTTCTGTCCCTGGACCACCATGAGGGGGGCTACGATCTGGTCGGCTGAGAAAAGGGGTGACTGTCGCACCAGCCGCGCTTCCCCTTCCGGGGTGGCGGGGTCTCCCATCCGCTCGTGGAAGGTCTGCCGGATCGCTTCCCAGTAAGGCGGGATGGAGTTCAGCAGGGTGATCAGGTTGGAGGGTCCAACGAAGGACACGCCGGCAGCGTAAACCTCCGGTGTAAAGGCCAGTCCGGCCAGGGTGGCATAGCCGCCATAGGATATGCCAAAGATGGCGATCCTTTCCGGGTCGGCGATCCCCTCTTCGATGAGGTATTTGACGCCCCAGGTGATGTCGTCCTGCATGAGGTCGCCCCATTCCTGGTTGCCGGCATTGAGGAAGGCTTTTCCAAAGCCCGTGCTGCCCCTGAAATTGGGTTGAAGCACGGCATAGCCGCGGTTGGCCATGAACTGCACCCAGGTGCTGAAGCCCCAGTAGTCGCGTGCCCAGGGTCCGCCGTGGGGAAACACCACCACGGGCAGATTGGTCTCACCAAAGC
>SKNE01000045.1 GCA_007120675.1 Bacteroidales bacterium | reverse complement strand
CCTTTTACCGGTGGCAGTCTCAATCAACCACAGACCGCAACCTCTACCCACCCCTTCTTTAGAACCATTTTAGTTAGTCATCAAATGATTCTTTTATATAGCTTTTTTGATATATTTGTCCGGCCTTTTCGGCGCATTTGTATTTACTATATTTTATTGACAAGATGGCAACGATAGAGATTGAGGGCAGGACCTTTGAGGTGGGCGGAGACGGCTTTTTGACCCAACCCGAAATTTGGGATGAAGAGGTGGCGCGGCTGATCGCAAAATATGATGGCATCAGTGAGATGACAGACAAGCACTGGGCCATTGTGCACATCATCCGCAACAATTACGAAGAGAAGGGCATGGCACCCATGATTCGCCACATATGTAAGGAAACGGGATTGAAGCTCCGTGAGATCTACCAGCTTTTTCCACTGGGACCTGCCCGGGGTGCCTGCCGTGTGGCGGGACTGCCCAAGCCGGATGGTTGTGTTTAACTTCTTTTTTCCATGAACTGGACCCATTGGTTTTCCCTGCTGGCCCTCACTGTGTGCCTGATCAGCTTCAGCCTGCATTTTCTCCGCCTGCTCAAACTGGGGAAGCCCCGCGAGCACGCTGCCCGGGCAGGCAGTCCCCTTGCCGGCATCACCTACTCCTTCACCACGGCCATGAACCCGCGCAACAAGGAGTCCGCCTTTCTTCACCTTCCCACCTACACTGCGGGCATCCTCTTTCACATTGCCTCGTTCATCTGCATCGTCCTCTACTTTTTCATCCTTTTTCAAAAGGTGCCCGCCGGAGTGACCGGCATTTTGCTGGCCATCGCCGCATTGGTGGGCGGACTGGCGGGTTTGTCCATGCTGGCAAAAAGAATCCTTAGCAAAAACCTTCGCTTCCTCTCAAAGCCTGACGACTACATCTCCAACCTCCTGGTGAGCCTTTTCCAGCTCTTCACCGCGCTGGTAATCCTGTATGATGGCTTTCACCAGCTCTACATGGTCCTGGCAGGGGTGCTGTTTCTGTACATGCCCCTCGGGAAACTCAAACACATTGTGTATTTCTTCGCCGCGCGCTATCACCTGGGCCTTTTTTACGGATGGCGTGGCGTTTGGCCCCTCAGAAAAGCCTAAGCAAATCCCATGGAAAAGATATCAAAAGAGAAGATACAGGCGGGTCTGGAGGTGATCAAAAACCTGCGGGACTCCAAGCTGATCACCCACCTGAACAGCTGCGTCCGCTGCGGCCTCTGCGCCGACACCTGCCTCTACTACCTCAGCACGAAGGATGAGCGGATGATCCCTGCGGCAAAGGTAGACCTGGTGTCCTCCATATACCGCCGCTACCAGACGCTGACAGGCCGCATCGCACCAGCCCTGAGCGGAGCACGCTCCATGGACGATGAACATATCCGCGAAATGGTAGACCTGCTCTATGGTGCCTGTACCATGTGCGGGCGGTGTGTCAAACACTGCTCCATTGGCGTGGACATCGAATATGTGATCCGCGCCGGGCGGGAGATGCTGGCCAGGATGGACCATGTGCCCGAATCGCTGCAGGCCACCGTGGATGCTGCCCTTGAAACGGGCAATAACATGGCCATCTCCGAAGAAGATTTTCTCGATACACTGGAGTGGATGGAAGAGGAGCTGCAGGACGAGCTGGATGATCCCGGGGCACGCATCCCCATCAACGAGAAAGGAAAGAAAATCCTGTATACACTGAACCCCAGGGAGCCCAAGTTCTTCCCCCTGTCCATATCGGCCATGGCAAAAATCTTTTATGCCGCCGGTGAGAGCTGGACCCTCTCCACCCGGATGTACGACGTGACCAATTACGCCTATTTCTCCGGCAAGCCGGAACACAACCGCATCATTGCCCAGCGAATGTACGATGAGATGGAGGCCATGGAGGCAGAGAAACTGGTGCTGGCCGAATGCGGCCACGGAAGCAGGGCCAGCCGGTGGGAAGGACCCAACTACATCGGCCGCCCCTACCCCGAGACCCTGAGTTCCATTGAGCTCATGGCCGATTACTTCAGGCAGGGCCGTCTCCGGGCAGATAAAGCACTTACCCCTGAAAGGCTCACCCTGCACGACCCCTGCAACCTGGTCAGGTCAGGCGGTGTCATCGATGAACAACGCTATATCCTGTCCCATGTAAGCGACGACTTCGTGGAGATGCATCCCCACGGGGTGGATAACTTCTGTTGCGGCGGCGGGGGTGGCCAGCTGGCCATGGGCGAATACAACGACCGCAGAATGAAAATCGCCGAGATCAAGGCGAAACAGATCCGGAAGACCGGCGCCACCGTAGTGGTCAGTCCCTGCCACAATTGCGTGGATCAACTGTCGCAGATCAACTTCACCTATAAGCTCAACGTCCAGATCAAGACCATGGCTGAAGTGGTGGCCGATGCCCTGGTCATCCCCGAAAGATAATCCATCACACACCATAAACACCCTTTTTCATGAACAACATGATTTACCTGGATAACTCGGCGACCTCCTTCCCCAAACCGGAGGCCGTTTATGAGTTCATGCGCAGTTTTTATTGTGAGCACGGGGTGAGTCCCGGCCGCTCCGGTTTCGACGCTTCCATCCGCACCGAAGAGATGGTGTATGAGACACGACGCATGCTGATGGAGCTGTTCAATGGGGATGGAGATCCCAACCGTTTAACATTCAGCTATAATGCCAGCGATTCACTGAACATGATCCTGCAGGGCCTGGCAGAAAAGGGCGATCACGTGATCACCACCATGCTGGAACACAACTCCGTGCTGCGACCCCTGCACCACCTGATGATAGACGGAACCATAGATCTCACCCACGTGACTTTCGACGACAACGGCTATGTGGATCCCGATGACATCAAAAAAGCCATCAGGAAGAATACCAGGATGGTGGTGGTCAACCACAGCTCCAACATCATTGGCACCGTGCAGCCAGTGGCCGAGATTGGTAAAATCTGCAAGGAGGCAGGTGTCCTCTTTGTGGTGGACGGATGTCAGAGTGCCGGCATCACGGAGGTGGATATGCAGGCCATGGGCATCGATGTGTTTGTTTTCACCGGGCACAAATGCCTGATGGGGCCAACAGGCATCGGGGGTTCCTATGTGATGGAAGGCGTGCCCGTGCGCACCACCCGTTTCGGGGGCACCGGGGTGCGCTCCGCCCAGCTGACCCACCTGGATGAATATCCCTACCGCCTGGAGTGCGGCACCCTGAATCTGCTTGGCGTCTCGGGCTTGCACGCCGGGGTCAAATGGATCAGGGAGCAGGGGCTGGAACAGTTACACCAGCGTGAAATGGCGCTCTATGATAAGCTATGCAAGGGCTTACGCCGGATTGAAAACGTGGTGGTGTACTGTGCCAACGGACTGGAGAACCAAAATCCGGTCCTCAGCTTCAACATACGGGGCGTGGAGGCCGGTGAGGTGGG
>SKNE01000006.1 GCA_007120675.1 Bacteroidales bacterium | reverse complement strand
GGAGCGGTTGCGGAAAAAATACCGCCTGTATTCGGGGGTGGTGGTCGACATGTATTATGATCATTTCCTGTCGAAGCACTGGTCCAGGTATTCCCATCACCAGCTCGAAACTTACGTGGATAAGGCGTATGGTTTGCTGGAAAGCCATTTTGATGACTTACCCCCCAGGGCCCAATACATCCTGCCCTTCATGATAGAGCACAACTGGCTGGTCCATTATGCGGACCTGGGGCGCCTTGGCCGTCACTTCGCCGGCATGGCCCGGCGCACCCCCTTTGACTCGGGCATGGAGCGTGCCGTGGAGGACCTGAGGGCGCATTACGATGCTTTTGAAGGGGAGTTTGCGGAGTTCTTTCCCGAGCTGGTCAATTATGTGGCTTCGCAGGGTGTTTCCCACGCACATCACCGCAACGGCTAAGCAGGTTTGAGAGACGCAGACAAGGGTCTGCACCCCGATGATTCATCTCCCCCGGGCCGGGGGCGACACCACATCCTCACCGGCAAGCGGCCGGAGGGAGCTCCCGGTGTTGATGTCCGGTGCGGATTAGCCGGTCTTCAGAAAGGTGTAGACAGTGGCAATGGCCATGACGGCGGCTGAAATGAGGGCGGTGGTGGCAATGAGCTGGTGGTCGCCGCCGCTGTGCCTGATCACTATGCCGGTGAAGGCCCAGATAACGGCCAGTCCCACGAAGGGGTTATTCAGCCGGTAGAGGACGGCCACGGTGATGATGAGTCCCGCGATGATCATGGCGATGGCCCAGACGGTGTCACTGAGTCCCCAGCCACCCCAGCCATTATTCACCAGCAGGGCGGTGACGTTGGCGATGGTGGCGATGCATATCCATCCCAGGTAGATGCCAAACACCGCTTTTGTCAGTCCCACCGGCACCTCACGCAGCTGCAGGTTGATATACACCAGGGTGACCAGCAGGCCCAGCATCACCAGCAGGGATAGCGGCAGGTGTTCGTAATGCCAGGCAATGATCCACAAGGCATTCAGTGCTGCACTGATCACGAAGGCCCATCCGATGGCTTCCACCAGCCCCTTGTTTTGTTCCCTGAACTGGAGGATCACAAAGGCCCCCAGCATCAGGTAAATGACCCCCCAGATGGAGAAGGTGATGCCGGCGGGAACAAAAAGGTTGGGGTACTGGGCCGATAAGGCACCGGTGGTCTTGCCACCCAGGGGCAGGGCGTTGGCCAGGTAGTTCATCACCACCATCAGCACGAAAAACAGGACGTTAAGTATCTTCATGTTTGTTCAAAAGTTCTTGTCACGGACATTATCCTTTAGGTGATCCGGCGTGAATTGAATTGACTTGCCTATGGCTCACGCCTTCTTGCCGTAAACAAAAATAAGCAATTTGTTTGTGCACATTTCATTATTTTTGGGTCCGTGAAATCCCGTGACCAGCTTATTCGCAAGGGCATCCATCTTCTGACAGGCTTTTTGGTGCTGTTTCTATCCTTCGTGGTACACAAGCAGGTCCTGCTTTTCCTCATCGCCGGCGGCACCGTTTTTGCTTTTGCGACCTTCAACTACCAGCGTTTTGCCCTCTTGCACAAGACCTCCGGGGCCAGCCTGGGCACCCTGTTTTATCCCCTTGGCGTGCTCACTGCCCATGCCCTTTTGTACAACATGCCCATCCATTACTTCCAGATATCCCTGCTGATCCTCACCGTGAGCGATACGGTGGCCAACCTGACCGGGCAGATCAAGCCGGGCAACCAGCACTTCAGGGCCTTCAGGGAGGAAAAGAGCCTGTACGGCGTGCTGGGCTTCGGCCTCAGCGCGCTGCTGATCTTCTGGTGGCTGCTGCCCCCGTCGCAGCTTAATTTTTCTGCTTACGTGGTGTTGGCCATATTGTTGTCCATCACCTTCGAGGTGGTGTCCTACAAGGGGTCCGACAACTTCTCCATCCCGGTGGGCTCAGCCCTGTTTTTCCTGATCATGGAGCGGCATGAGGGCAGCCTGGTCTTCCTCATAGCGGTCATCCTTTTCTCGGCCGGCGGTGCCTGGCTGCTTTTCAGGATGTCGCTGCTCACCCGTCACGCTGCGGTGGTGGTGTACTTCATGGGGGTTTACTTTTTTGGGGTGCTGGGACTGTCCTGGACCCTCCCTTTGCTGGCGTTCTTTCTAAGCTCGGTGGTTTTGACCCGTTTTCACGACCGCTTTCGCGGGAAGGTGCGTCCCGCCAGCCGTCGCAACGCCTGGCAGGTGCTGGCCAACGGATTGTGGGCCATCCTGGCTTCGGCGGCTTACCTGGTTTTCCGTGAACCGGTGCTGATATACCTCTACATCAGCATAGTGGCGGCGGTGACGGCCGACACCTGGGCCAGCGAGATCGGTCCGGTGATCCATCGCCGCTGTTTCTCCCTGGCCCACGGTCGCATGTTAACCTCCGGTGTGTCAGGGGGGATATCACTGGCCGGCACCCTGGCGTCCATGGCCGGGTCTTTCGGCGTAAGCCTGATGGCGCTCCATCTTTTCTTTGGCACCATTGAGTGGCCCCTGTTGCTGGTCCTCACACTGGCCGGGTTCATGGCCTGTTTTGTGGACACCCTGCTGGGGGCTTTCGTGGAGGAGAAACTGGAGCAAATGGCTGTTTTCCGCACGGAAGGGATGAAAGAGGCGCTTACACCCAACGACATCGTGAACCTGCTGGGTTCCTTATCCGCCCCGGCATTCTTTATGGCGCTTTGGCTCCTGTCGTGATTCCCAAGTTGTTGCTTGGTGTGGTACCCGCATTCGCTTGCTACAGCAGTCGAAGGGCCAGTGCGGCAACGAGCAGGATGGAAAAGGCCAGGTGGAGCAGCACGGTGAGCTTGGCTCCCTGCTTCAGGGTGCCGGGATCCTGGTGATGTTTGAGGATGATGGATGCTGCCCGCGGAAAGATCAGCAGGTAGGGCAGGATGGGGAGCAGTAGCAGCCAGGCAGGATGGGGGAGGGTGAGGGACAGGTAGACCAGGTTGGTTACGATGGCCAGCTGAACCAGCAGGTAGATGATGCTGGTAGCTTTCGTACTCCATCGTGATGCCACGCCATGTTTTCCGCCGGCCTGGTCGGCTTCCAGGTCGATCAGCTGTCCGGCCAGCAAGATGGACAGGGTGCTCAGTCCGGTAATGGGCATCAGGGCGATGATCTCCGGATGAAAGCCCAGGTTCTGGCTCACGCTGGCGATGAGGATGGCCATGGGTCCGAATGCCAGCCACACCGAGACCTCTCCCCAGCCCCTGTAAGCCAGTTTTGCAGGGGGTGCCGTGTAATACTTGCTGAAGAATGCCGACAAGATATAGAGGGCCCAGAGTATTGGAAGCAGCCTGGCGTCGACCAGGAAACTCAAGGCCAGGGTAGCAGCCAGTGCCATCAGCAGCGACAGCCGGGCCACCCAAAACATCCTGCCCATCAGTTCCGGGTAGTCCAGCAG
>SKNE01000208.1 GCA_007120675.1 Bacteroidales bacterium | reverse complement strand
GAGTACATCGTCTTGCTGGGACTGATCGTGGGACTGGACGCGGTTGCAGCCATCCCTTTCGCCCGGCTGCGCGCACAAAACCGCCCATGGCGCTTTGCCGTCATCCGCCTCACCGGAATAACGGTGAACATCACCCTGGTGCTGTTCTTCTTGGTGCTTAGTCCCTGGCTGATGGAACAGGGGCCGGAGAGCCTGAAACCCCTCATCCAAAGGCTTTACAACCCGGACATAGGGGTGGGCTATGTCTTCATGGCCAACCTGGCAGCGACCCTGTTGACCTTGCTTATGCTGAGCCCGGTGATGGCATCGGTCCGGCCGGTATTCGACCCATTGCTCTGGCGGCGGATGCTGATCTACTCCCTTCCCCTCCTGGTGGCCGGCATGGCAGGATGGGCCAACGAGGCCCTGGATAAACTCCTGCTCAAATACATCCTGCCGGAAGAGATCGCCCTGCAGCAGGTGGGCATCTACGGTGCCGTCTATAAGCTGTCCATCATCATGACCCTCTTTGTGCAGGCCTACCGCTTTGCCGCCGAACCCTTCTTTTTTGCCCAGGCCAAACGGGACGACGCCAGGGAGCTCTTTGCACGGGTGATGAACTACTTCGTGCTGGCCCTCCTGGGTGTATTCCTGGTGATCACCCTCTTTATGGACCTGTTTAAACACTTCATCGGTCCGGCTTACCACGTTGGACTGGATGTGGTGCCCATCCTGTTGATGGCCAACCTCTTCCTGGGACTATACTGGAACGTGTCCATCTGGTACAAGCTGACAGGAAAAACCGCCTTTGGCGCAGGCTTTGCCATCACAGGCGCCCTGATCACCATCCTGCTGAACATCTGGTGGATCCCGCTCTACGGATACCACGGATCAGCCTGGGCCACCCTCGTGTGCTATTTCAGCCTGGCTTTGCTGAGCTATTTGTTCGGACGAAAACACTACAGGGTACCCTACCATACCGGCGTGGTCCTGCTGCTGATCACGGTGGCTGTGGCCATCTACCTGGTGAGCCACTTAACAAGCACCCTGCACGCCCCCTGGCAATACGCTGCTAACGTGGGACTGCTGCTGCTGTTCTTCTTTTCAGCCTACCTGGTCAAACCCTCTTTGGTGTCCGACTATAAGGATATTAAGTAGCTGAAAAACAAGGCATAAGGACCATTTGCCGAAAATTTCGTATATTTGTACCCACCTTACCGGATGTTCCACGTGCCATCGCGCGAGAACGAGCCATACCATCATGGTCCCGGGGATCATTGTCCCGGGGATTATTGCCCCGGGGATCGGAGCTTCCGGCATCAGCGCTTCCGGGATAGGAGTTCCCGGGACCAGCGTACCCTGGACGATAGCTCCGGCATCAGCGCTTCCGGGATTGGAGTTCCCGGGACCAGTGTTCCCCGGACGATAGCTCAGGCATCAGCGCCCCCGGACCACTCAATGGACAGATCAAAGCCCACTATATTATGCCAGACACTTTTGTTGAACAACATCCTAAAACACTTTCACTACTATTCAAAGAGAACCCTGACATTGCGCAGCTCGCGCAAGAATCGGCCGATGCGCCCACCTTCGCCAGGGGGCTTCGTGCGCTGGTGATGGACTATATGTCGGATAACCCGCACGCACGTGCCTTTTACCGCTTTGAAAAAGAGGGTAGGGAGGCCATGGAGCACCTGGACTGGTCCGATTACGCGGCCATCCGTCTGCTCGATTACCTGGACCACGAGGGACAAGAGTATGAAGACCTGAATCTGCGGGGGGAGAAGGTGCGGTCCCAGGCCATTGCCCTATTGTGGCAGGCGGCCAGGGGGCAGAAGACAGGGGCAATGGAGGATTTCTTTTTGGACATGCTCCAGCTGTTCCGCCAGCTGAGGGGACAACTGAAACTGGCGCAACCCGATCCGGGGGAAATAAAGGAGTGGATGGACAGGCACCCCTCCGGACTGGATCCCCGCATCATCAAAATCAGGGAAGAGAATAAAGAACGGATCATCCGTGTCCTCATCAAAAAAATGGATGAGGGGGCGATGCACAGCACACGATTTAACTTTCCCACCCATGCCGGCATGGATCAGAAGCTGGACCTGATGAGGGAGTGGTGGGACAACCACCTGTTTCACCTGAAGTTCGCCGTGCGCGATCCCGATACACTCAATGAGCTCCTGGGGGAATCCCTCAGCAGTGAGACCATGGAGATGCTCTACAGCGCCCGCGACAGGGGCATCCCCTTCTTTGTGAACCCCTACTACCTGAGCCTGCTCAATGTGGACGTGCCCGATTTTGCGCTGGGCGCAGACCTGGCCATCCGCTACTATGTGATCTACTCCAAGGAGCTGGTGGATGAGTTCGGCCACATCGTGGCCTGGGAAAAAGAGGATGTGGTGGAGCCCGGCAAGCCCAACGCCGCGGGATGGCTCCTGCCCACCAGCCACAATGTCCACCGCCGCTACCCGGAAGTGGCCATCATGATACCCGATACCATGGGGCGTGCCTGCGCCGGACTGTGTGCCTCCTGCCAGCGAATGTACGACTTCCAGCGGGGGAACCTGAACTTCAACCTGGATAAACTCAGACCCAACCAGAAATGGGACGAGAAGCTGGAGATGATCATGCAGTACTGGGAGGACGACTCCATGCTGCGCGACATCCTGATCACCGGCGGAGATGCCCTTATGAGCTCCGATAAGTCCATGGAAAAAATCCTGGAGGCCGTATACGACATGGCCCTGAGAAAAAAGAAGAAGAACGAAGAACGGGCTGACGGCGAAAAGCATGCGGAGATCCTGCGCATCAGGCTGGGAACACGCTTGCTGGCCTACCTGCCTCAACGGGTTACCAAAAGCCTCATACAGATCCTGGGCCGCTTCAAGGAGAAAGCCGCCAGGATCGGCATCAGGCAATTCGTCATCCAGACACACTTCCAGACGGCCATGGAGATCACCCCGGAGGCGCGACAGGCCATCGGGCGACTGACAAAGGCGGGGTGGACCGTTACCAACCAGCTGGTCTTTACCTCTCCCGCCAGCCGGCGGGGACACACAAACAAGCTGCGCCAGGTGCTCAATGACGTGGGCGTCCTGCCCTATTACACCTTCTCGGTAAAAGGGTACAGGGAAAATGCCTTCAAATTCGCCACCAACGCCAGGGCCGCACAAGAGCAGATGGAGGAGAAGGTGGTGGGGGAGATCCCCCAGCAATACCGCCGTGACATACGACAGTTTCCCGAACAGGCCGAACAGATGGTGGAAAACATCGATGGCCTGCGCAAGGCCGCCGGCATCCCCTTCCTGGCTACGGACCGAAACGTGCTCAACCTGCCCGGGGTGGGCAAAAGCATGACCTACCGGGTGATCGGCATCACCCACGACGGACGACGCATCCTGGAGTTTGACCACGACCATACACGCAGCCACAGCCCGGTGATCGACAAGCTGGGGAAAT
>SKNE01000105.1 GCA_007120675.1 Bacteroidales bacterium | reverse complement strand
TTCGGCGTCCACCAGGGCACAGCTGATCACAAAGGGATTGTCTTCGTAGAACTGTCTGAATGCCAGCCGGGCCACATGATCTGGCGGGAAGCTTCCTTCGAAGCTGCGAACCATCTCGTCCAGGTTTCTTTTCATGCTGCGCATCTGTTCACCGATGGACTCCTTCATGCTGTCCAGTATGTCATAAGCTGCCGGCATGTGCACATCCTCAACCTGCTCTCCAATTTTTCCCAATACGACCCTCCAGTCGTTAAAATCCAGTTTTTTAAACAGGATGTGTGTGTTGCGGCCCGCAAAGACATAATTGGTATAACCTTCCTCTTTTGTGATGACCTCTTCCACGGCCAGCCTCAGGGAGGGGCTGCCCTGGTCCAGCGGGTTCATGAAAACAAAATCGGAGCGTGGGTGCAGCACTGTGTTTGCCTCTTCATCCACCACATACCATAGAAAATTCGTTGGCAGATTGAGTGACTCTGTGATCACTTCCTGGAAGTCATCCAGGAAGATGGACAGGGCCACTGCGCCGGTCACTTGGTTGTCTTCCATGACAGGTACGGCCATGATGACCGACTGTTTGCCGGTGGAGCGGCTGTAGATCAGCTCCCCCAGCACCTCTTCCCCTGCAAAGAGATCCCTGAAGTAATTCCTGTCAGCCAGGTTCAGACCGGTATACCCCCTGTCTACGCTGTAATAGTTACCGTCGGGTTCAATGTAGAGGGCAGCTCCGGGAATGGCATCGGCCAGCGTCACGAGAGCCGGCCGTATCTCGGGCCATATCCCGCTGCGTGTGGCAGGTGTAGCTGCTATCAGCCTGAGGGATGTCAACGCATGCTTAAGGTATTGCTCAACCAGTGTGGTTGTTACGCCCAGCGTCGCCCTGGCATCCAGGTTATAAGCCATGGGGTCCGCTACAGGCGTGGGCGTTTGGTGCCGAGCGTCGTCAATGGAAGTGGCCTCTGTGGGCCCTGCTGCCTGCAGGGAGGGAATGGCCATTTGACCGGAAAGAAACAGCATGAGCATGATTGCAAGGATGAGACTCGCATTTGGGTGCCAGGATTCTGTCAGGGTGTTCGCAGGGATTGGCTTTGGCATTTCGGGGTCCTCCTGTTTTGGTTATATGCTTTGGTTGTATGGGCTACTCCAAGAGGGAAACTGTTGACATACAGTGAATCTGAAAAGAAACCCGAGGTCCTGGAAAGGGACATCGGCCTTTTCCCTTCTGCAATATATTCAAATATTTGATTTTGCACAAGCCTTTTCTTAAAAAAAGACCTTGAAATGGGCTTGGCGAGCCGGCCAATAATCATCCGGGACACAACCTAGCGAACCACCCCCAGGAGCTCCAGCAAGCGTCTTTTCCGCCTCCTTGCAACCGGCAGCTTGTGTCCCCCTGCGATGATAAACAGTTGTTCACCAATGATCTCCACCTTATCAATTTGATTTATATTCACCAGGTATGAGCGATGATTCCGAAAGAAGTCCTCCCGAGAAAGCCTGCGCTCCAGCCTGCCCAATGGAAGGGTGATGGCCTGGTTGGTGCCATTGTTGAAAACAATGATTGTGTAGGATTTGAACGTGAAGATGTAGTTGATCTCCTGCTCGTTGAGCCGCTTGAATGAAAAACGTTTTTTCCTGTGCATCTCCTGTCGTTGTGTTTTGCGTGGGTATTTGCTGTTCGGTTGCATAATGCCTGGTTGCAGGGCACCACAGGTAATGGTCGGATGTTTACACCAGGGCCAAGACCGCCAGGCCTGCCAGGGACTCACTGAATGGATTGCCCGCCACGTTCCAGCAGAAGCCTGAGCTGCCGCCTTTTTCTTCGTGAAACAGGGATCACCAGGCCGTGTTGCATGATGATGACCTGCTCATGGTACAGGCAGGTTTCTATGCAATCTATGTTGACAATGTAGTTGCGGTGGGTTCGTATGAATTGATCTCCTGGCAGTTTATTCTCCAGGAAGGTCAGCGGACTGCGCAATTTCCTTAATAATCTCGCTTTATTGTACAGGAATGAGTGTCCCCGTCCGTGGTATATATGACTGATTAAGCTGAAGGGGAGGGGGTGTATGCTTGTACCTCGCTTTATCCACAATCCCCTGACAGGTGTTCTCCCGGAATCAATGATATGTTCGTTCATTTACATATTTTATGTGTAAAATTACAACATTAATATGTAAATAGCAAATATAAAACCTAAAATATTTATTTTGCTTTTGCTGGCTGCCTGGTTATGTTAGTTCCGGATACCGGAATCGGCAAACTCCTGCCACTCCCTGAATCGTTCTTCCCGCATCACACGGGGAAACTTGACTTGTCCCCCCTTGGATTTTTCCTTCTCCATCCATTGTTGAAATGTTTCGGGCTTTGTCAGGCTCAGGCGGACATCCTTAAGGGCCTTGCTCCTGGCCATTTTGTAGGCCTTATTGCTGTCCTCCAGGAAGCTGTCCAATGCCTCGGTGAGCGCTTTTTCATTGGCCTGACCGTCAATTCCCAGGTACCAGTGATGGATGTATTCTCCCTGTTCGCGCACGGCAGCTACTGTAAATTCAGGGATTTTCACACCAAAACGCTCTTCCAGGTGTCGCATGCCAGCGTTCATCTGGATAACGGACAGTTGTGAGCCCACCACGTTCAGAAAGTGCTTGGTTCGCCCGGTGATGATGATTTCCGCCTTTTCGGTGTCGGTAAAACGGATCGTGTCACCGATCATGTAACGCCATGCACCGGCAACGGTGGATATGATCAGGATATAATCCTTATCCCTGCTCACCTCTTTCAATGAAAGGGCAGGGGCATTGCTTTTCACACGACCCTGCTCGTCCACGTAGTCCGGCTCAAAAGGAACAAACTCAAAAAAGATCCCGCTATTGGTGGACAGCTTCATGGCCATGTTCTCTGACGGTCTTCCCTGGTAGGCCAGGAAGCCTTCCGATGCCAGGTAGGTGTCGATAAAGGTGATGGGTTTCCCCAACAGCTGTTCGAAGGACTTCCGGTAGGGCTCAAAAGCGACGCCCCCGGAAGCGAATACCCGCAAATTGGGCCATATCTCATGGATGTGCCTTGCTTTGTTATATTCAATCACCCTCCTGATCATCAGCTCATTCCAGGAAGGGATACCGGCCATGGCACCGATATCCCATTCTTTGGCTTTTTTTGCAATGGCCAGCACCCTTTTGTCCCAGTCGCTGATGGCAGCGATCTGCTTGCCCGGCCGGTAAAACCTTTCAAACCACGACGGAATGTTTCCAGCTGCAATCCCGCTGATTTCACCTTCCCGGTGCTTCCCAACCTTTTTTAACCGCGTACTGCTGCCCAGCATCATCATCTCCTTTTCGTAAAAGTCGCCCGGAAAATCAAAGTTGGAGGTAGCCAGGATCAGCAAAAGACTGGTTTTGCGAATCGACTCCAGCATCTCTTCCGTCACCGGAATGCGCTTGCTTTCCTTTCCGGTGGTTCCGGCACTCAGCGCGTAAAATAAGACTTTGCCGGGCCAGCTT